>JAOACV010000713.1 GCA_026417675.1 Verrucomicrobiia bacterium | reverse complement strand
GTTGAAGACCTCCAGCGGCAAGATTCGCCGCGCCGCCTGCCGCGAACTCTACGAGCGAGGCGGGCCGGCTCCGGGCCGCGCGCCCGCGTGGTGGCAGCAGGCCCGCTCGTTCTGGCTCGGTGCCCGCCCGCGCCTGCAACGTCAGGCGCGCCAGATCGCCGACACGTTCTGGGTGGGTTGGGCTTGGACGTGGTTCGTGCTGCTCTCCGCCATCACGTGGCCGGTTTCGGTCCTGCTGCCGCGCCCGGCCTGGTGATGGAGGTTTGGCGGGGCGATGGCGCGGTTGTTTCTGCGCGTGGCGCGCCTCCCGCTTGTCGTGCGCGGCTTGGAAAACCTGCCTGCGGCGGGGTCGTGCATCGTCGCGGCCAATCACGCCAGTTACGCGGACAGCATGTTGCTGCTGGCGACGCTGCCGCGGCATTTCAGTTTCGTGGCCAAGAGCGAGCTGCTCACATCGTTCATTGCCCGCCTCTATCTGCGACGGCTGGGCACGGAGTTTGTTGAACGCTACGACCTCCAACGCGGCGCGCAGGATGCCGCGCGACTGGCGCGGGCGGCGCGGGCGGGACGGTCGCTGATCTTTTATCCCGAAGGCACCTTCATGCGCGAAGCGGGTCTGCTGCCGTTCCGCATGGGCGCGTTCGCGATCGCCGCACAGGCCGGCGTGCCGGTCGTGCCGGTGGTGATTCGCGGCACACGTTCGATGCTTCGCGACGGCAGTTGGTTCCCGCGCCGCGTCCCGCTCAGCGTCGTCGTGGGCCGCCCGATCATGCCCGACGGCGGCGAATGGGCCGCCGCCGTGCGCCTGCGCGATGCCGCGCGGGCGGAAATCCTCCGCGGCTGCGGCGAGCCAGATCGTGACAAGGCGCCCGGCGACTGACGGGCGATGAAGCCCGGCCCGCGGGAGAAAATTCTCAGCATTGCGACGCGTCGGCCACCCGATATACTCGCCGGCTGAACCCGTCGGACTGTGAGCAAATTCTTCAAGTTGCATTCCGCCGCGCGACGCTGGCTGATGCCGAGCTTCAGCGCGTGCTTGTGGTTGGTGTTCGTGCTCGTGCTGTTGGCGGAACCGTCGCGCACCTCGATGGTGGCCACCGACGGCGACGCCTGCATGCACTGGCGCGTCGGCGAGGACATGCTGCGCAGCCGGCACATCGTCCGTGCGGATGTTTACTCGCACACGATGCCCGGCGCGCCGGTGATTACCAAGGAATGGCTGGCGCAGATTCTTTTCGCCGCAGTGGGACGGGCGGGCGGACTCTATGGCCTCAGCGTCCTCGGCGCGCTGGTGATTGCCACGACGTTCTGGCTGCTGCACCGCCAGTTGCTGCGGGAGGGCAATGATCTGCTGGTGGCCACGCTGGTAACGCTGTCGGCGGCGTGGGCGGGAGTGATTCACTGGCTGGCTCGACCCCACGTGTTCACGTTCCTGATGGTGCTGTTGTGGAACGACGCGCTGCGGCGGTTTGAGGGCGATGGCCGGCCTGTGCGGCTTGCGCTGACGCTCGCGACGCTGATGGTGTTTTGGGCGAACCTGCACGGGGCGTTTCTGTTCGGCTTTCTGATTCTGGGCGCTTACTGGCTTGGCGCGACTATCGAGTTCATTCGGCCGCCTGCCGCCGTGCCCCGCGTGGTTGCGCGGCGCAAGGTTGTCATGCTGACGATTGCCGGCCTGCTGGCGTTGGCGGCGTCGCTGATCAATCCCAACGGCTGGCATCTGCATCAACACAACCTTCAGTTCATGCGGTCGTCATATGTGACCGGCCTGCTGTTCGAGCACCGGCCGATTGATTTTCACTCTCCGGATGCGTTCGGCTTCCTCGTGTGGCTCGCGGCCCTCATCGTCGCGCTGGCCCTGCGCCAGCGTCCGCGGCTGCCGGCGTCGTCGGTGATCTTGATCGCCGGCTGGACCTACCTGGCGCTCTACGCCGCCCGCAACGTCCCGTTGATGGCTGTCTCTTATACACATCT
>JAOACV010000712.1 GCA_026417675.1 Verrucomicrobiia bacterium | reverse complement strand
ATTGGGTCGTTGGCATGATGGTTCCTGTTGGTAGCGCACTTCCCACAAGGTGTCCATCAAATCGGGGCAGGTTCATTTGTAAAAAATCACCCACCGCTCGACCGATTGTCCAGCAACACCCAGCCATCGTTCGGCTTGGAACGCGTCGAGGCGTTGAAACGCACCGTCGTCGGTTATCCGCTTTGGCAGTATATCCCCCTCGCCGGCGGTGGGGTGGGAAACAACCCGCTTCGCGCGCAGATCCCTCTGCTTCCTAGCGCGAGCCGATGACTCCCGCCAACCGTTCTCGCCGCTGCTGACTACCAAAGAGTTGGACTTGTGCGCCGTGCACGGAACGCCAGAAAACTCCCCGCCCGGCGCTCCCGACGGCTCTCTTCGTGGGAGGATGGCTCGGTGGTGATCGTAAGGTCGTAGGTCGCGCCCGTTGACAAAGCGGTCGCCGGCTGCCTAGCCTTGCCCCATCTTGGAGACCGAGATCCCAGACACGACACTCGTGCGCCGCGCCAAGAGCGGCGACATGGGGGCTTTTGAAGAATTGGTCAACCGTCACGAACGCCGCGTCTATTCGCTCGCCCGCCGCATCTTGCGCCACGAGCACGACGCGGAGGATGTCACGCAGCAAACCCTGCTCAGCGCGGTGGAGCATTTGCCGGAGTTTCGCGAGGAGGCGAGTTTCGCCACATGGCTGTTGCGCATCGCGACGCACGCCGCGCTGAAAATGTTGCGCAAGCGCAGGGGCCTGCCAACGGTCTCGCTGGAGCAGGCCGCCGAGCCAGCCGACGACGAAGGCACGATCCCCCATCCTGAGTTTATCGCCGACTGGCGCGAGAATCCTCTCGTTCTGGCGCAACAGGCTGAGACGCGGCGATTGTTGGACGAGGCGCTGAATGAACTGGACGAGAAACACCGGCTGGTGTTCCTCCTGCGCGACGTGGAGGGCCTTTCGGTGAGGGAAACGGCCGAGGCGCTGGAGCTCAGCGAGGCCAACGTCAAGGTCCGCCTGCTGCGCGCCCGGCTGCAATTGCGCGAGCGGCTCACGCGCGCCTTCGGCGACGAGTCGAAGCGGCTGCAACCGCACGCGCATGCGCCGTGAGATGAAAACGCCTGTAACTTTTACCCGTCCTGCGGCTCTGTAGGAGGCGAAGCGATGAAGTGCGACCAACTGCTGGCGCTGTTGAACGATTACGTGGACGGCGATGTTGACCCGGCCCTCTGCGAGGAGTTCGAGAAACATCTGGCGGGCTGCAATCCCTGCCAGGTGGTCGTGGACAACATCCGCAAGACCATCACGCTCTACAGAGGCGGCCAGCCCTACGAACTGCCGCTGCGGTTCCGCGAGCGGCTGCACGGGATGCTTCGGGAACGCTGGAAACAGAAGTTCCCAGGGGCCGATTCCAGCAAGTCATCATGATTCCCCGCAAACTCGTTATTGTCGGCGGCGTGGCTGGCGGCGCGAGCGCGGCGGCGCGGGCGCGCAGGTTGTCGGAAAGCGCCGAGATCGTTGTGCTGGAGCGCGGACCGCATGTGTCGTTCGCCAACTGCGGTCTGCCCTATTTCGTCGGCGGCGAGATTGCCAAACGCGACGACCTGCTGCTCCAAACGCCGCAGACCCTGAAGGCGCGCTTCAACCTCGATGTGCGCGTCAACTCGGAGGCGATGGGCATTGACCGCGCCGCGCGCCGTGTGCGTGTGCGCGAATTGACAACAGGCCGCGAATACGACGAGAGCTACGACGCGCTTTTGCTCTCGACCGGCGCGGCGCCGCTGAAGCCGCCGATACCGGGCATTGACCGGCCCGGCCATTTCGTCGTGCGCAACATCCCCGACGTGGACGCCATCTCGGCCTGGGTCCGCGATTGTCCCAAAGGTCGCGCGGTGGTGGTCGGCGGCGGCTACATCGGTTTGGAGATGGCCGAGCAGATTCAACGACGGGGACTGGCTGTAACGGTCGTGGAGGCGTTGCCACAGGTCATGAC
>JAOACV010000711.1 GCA_026417675.1 Verrucomicrobiia bacterium | reverse complement strand
CCGCCACGGCCGCATCCGGTTCAATCCCCGCAGCCGCAGCATCATGTTCTCCATCATCTCGCTGCGCGGTCGCGGCGCGGGATACTCCGCCTTCCAATACTCGCTGTCCACCGCGACCAACTCGATGTCCGCCCGGCCGAGGCATTTCAAGATCTCCGCGGCCACATCGAAGCGCGTGCCCGTCCCCTCGCAGACCATGTGATACAACCCATAAAACGGCGTTTCCACCAACCCCGCCAGCGTCCGCGCGAAATCCTCCGTGTAGGTCGGCGTGCCAAACTTGTCGGTCACGCAGTGCAGTTGTTTCCTGCCCGCGCGAATCTGCGCGATGATCTTTGCGACAAACTTGTGGTCCTTGAACCCGCCGCCGATCATCCATCCAGCGCGCACGATGAAATGCTTTGGCACGTGCTGCCGGGTGAAATGCTCCCCTGCCAGCTTCGAGCCGCCATAGACGATCACGGGCCGCGCCTCGTCCATCTCGTTGTAGGGCGAGGGTTTCCGACCGTCAAACACGCCGGCGGTCGAGATATACACCATCGTCAGATCCCGCTCGCCGCAGACCAGCGCGACGTTCTGCGTGCCGATCGCGTTGGTCGTGAAAGCATGGTCCGGCTCGCGCTCGCAACGGTCCACATCGGTCTCCGCCGCCAGATGCATCACCAGTTGCGGCCTAAACTTCACGATCTCGCGCCGCACCGCCGCGTAATCGCGCACGTCCAGTGCCGTCTGCCACTTGTCGCGCGGCGTCAGATCCGTCGCACGGATCGTGTGACCAAGCCTCTTGAAGTAGGGATACAACGCGCTGCCGAGCATCCCGGCCGCGCCGGTCATCAGGACTCGCATACTCCCCCCCCTTTTATCCGCCAGCGGGCGCAAACACAAACACCAACTTTTGGGGGCCGTGAACGCCGGTGACGAGGGTCTTCTCGATATCGGCGGTGCGGCTGGGGCCGGTGATGAAGACGAGAGATGCGGCGGCATCACCCGGCCTGAGGCGCTCCGCAAATTTTTCAAACGCGCCCTCCATGTCGGCCACGAGTTGATCTTCGGCGGCGATAACGACGTGGACGGGAGGCACCAGCGTGCTGACGCGGCTTTCGACCGGGCCGCTCAAGACCGCGATGCTGCCGGTCTCGGCCACGAGCGCGTCGCAACCGGTGAGGCTCACGTCCGCCTCGCGCGGGTCGGCGCAGTTGGCGCGGGCCACCCAGCGCGCGCAGATCGGATGCGCTGACACGAAGACCCTGCCGGTCAGCAGCGCGTCGAGTTCGGACACGGAGGCGAGCGTGCCGCCGGCCTGGACGAATCGTTGCTCGAATTGCTGGCGCAGGGTCATGGGTGTGATGACGGCTCCGATTCCTTCCAAAGTTGGCGGAACGTTTTCGGCGCGAACGGCGGCAGTTCGCGCGAAGCGGTCCACGGTTTGGCGAGGCGGTTCAGCAACCCGACGCCGAAGACCTTCATGAACAGCCGGGCGGCGCGGGAGCCGAAGCGATACATCCACGCGCTGTTCATCCCAATGAACCACACGCGCCAAATCCACCGCTGCCATCGCGGCGTGTGGCCGCGCCGGGTCAGGAGATTGCGCTGCCACAACAGCGCGTGATGGATGGGCACCTTGACCGGACAGATGTCGGCGCAAGCGCCGCAGAGCGAGCTGGCGAACGGCAGCCGGGCGTTTTGCCGGTTGTCCCAAAGCGCCGGCGACCAGACCGAGCCGATCGGACCGTTATACACCGACTCGTAGCCGTGGCCGCTAATGTGGTTATAAACCGGGCAGATGTAGGAGCACGCGCCGCAACGGATGCAGTAGAGCGCGCCGCGCAAATGCGGATCATTCCGCATAGCGCGCCGGCCATTGTCGAGCAGGATGATGTGACGCTGTTGCCCCGGCAGAGGCTGGTGGATGATTTGGGTATAAACGCTGAGTTTTTGCCCGGTGGCGGAGCGGGGCAGGAGCGAAAGCATGAGCG
>JAOACV010000710.1 GCA_026417675.1 Verrucomicrobiia bacterium | reverse complement strand
CCCTGCCAGCACGCCCTGGCCGCCGCGATCATCACCGACTGCAAGGCGCTGCCGCCCAAAGCCAAACGCGACCTCGCCCCGCTGTTGAAGAAATACCTGTAGGCGCGGGGACCGGTGCTCGCGCTTGCCTGGTTTGGGCCGCTCTGGTAGCGTCCGCGGGCATGAGCATGCTGATTGTTCATGTCCACGTCCACGTGAAACCGGAATGTGTGGAGGCGTTCAAGCAAGCCTCGATCGAGAACGCCCGAAACAGCCTGCAGGAGCCGGGCATCGCGCGGTTTGATGTCTGCCAACAGACTGATGATCCGACGCGGTTCGTGCTGGTGGAGGTTTACCGCACGCCCGATGCCCCGGCCAAGCACAAGGAAACCGCGCACTACGCGAAGTGGCGCGATGCGGTCGCCCCGATGATGGCCGAGCCGCGCACGAGCGTGAAGTTCAGCAATGTCGCGCCGCCTGACGCGGAATGGTGATCGCCGATGCGATTCGAGTTTGGCACCGCCCACCGCATCTTGTTCGGCCCCGGCGCGCTGCGCGAGGCGGGGCCGATTGCGAAGTCGTTCGGCAGCCGCGCGCTGCTGGTCACCGGTCGGGACAGATCACGCGCCCGGCGGCTGCTGGGGTGGGTGCGCGCGGCGGGCGTGAACTGCTTTCCCTTTCAGGTGGCGGGCGAGCCGACCACGGATGTCGTGCGCGGGGGGACAGAGGTTGCGCGGCAGAAGCGGTGCGAATTGGTCATTGGCTTCGGCGGCGGCAGCGCGCTCGATGCGGCGAAGGCGATTGCGGCGTTGTTGACCAACGGCGGCGACCCGCTGGACTATCTCGAAGTCATTGGCCGCGGACGGCCCATCACAAGACCGTCGGCGCCCTGCATCGCCATCCCGACCACGGCGGGCACGGGCACGGAGGGGACGCGCAACGCGGTTATCATCGCGCGGGAACACCGCGCAAAGGTCAGCCTGCGCAGCGCGTTGATCCTGCCGCGCGTGGCGATCGTGGACCCGGACCTGACGCGCCAACTGCCGCACGGCATCCGGGCGTGTTGCGGGATGGACGCGCTGAGCCAGCTCATTGAGCCGTTGGTGTCGGTAAAAGCCAACCCGATGACCGACGGTTTTTGCCGTCAGGGACTCCAGCTCGTGGCGCGCTCGTTGCGAGCGACCTGCCGGGGCGACGACCCCGCGGCGCGCGAGGACATGTCGCTGGCGAGCCTGCTCGGCGGGCTGGCGTTGTCGAACGCCGGTCTGGGCGCGGTGCACGGGTTCGCATCGCCGATCGGCGGGATGTTTCCGGCCCCGCACGGCGCGGTCTGCGCGGCGTTGCTCGCGGCGGTGATGGAGGTGAACATCCGCGCGTTGCGCGAACGGCGTCCGGGCAGCGAAAGCCTGCGCCGCTACGATGAGATCGCGCGGTTGTTGACGGGCGAACCGCGCGCCAACGCGGACGACGCCGTGGCGTGGGTGCGCGAGTTGTGCGCGGCGCTGGGAATCAAGCCGCTCGGCGCGTGGGGCGTGACGGAAGAGGATTTCGCGACGCTGGTGGAGAAGGCCGCCGCCGCCAGCAGCATGAAGGGCAACCCGATCGTTTTGAGTCAGTCCGAACTGCGCGAGGTTCTGGCGCGCAGCGTGTAGAGGCGCTTTTTTGTCAGGAGCAGCCCGGCGCGGCGATGGCTTTGCGGATTTGCTCCAGCAACTCGGCGCGCTGGACGGGCTTGGACAAAACGGCCACCGGGTTGCCGAGGCTGGCGGTCTCGTAGTGCTCCGGGCTGCCCGTCAGAATCACCGCCTTCAAGCCGGGGCGGAGCTTTTTCATCTCGATCAGGCACTCGACGCCGGTCATGCCCGGCATGTGCATGTCCGTGATCACGATCTCCGGGGGCGTCGCGCCTGGCGCATCCAGCAGTGTCAGCGCCTGTTGCCCCGACTCGGCGCTGACGACCCGCATGCCCCACAGCTCCAGCTGCCGGCGCAGCACCCGGA
>JAOACV010000070.1:7941-8391 GCA_026417675.1 Verrucomicrobiia bacterium | reverse complement strand
GCACACGATGCTGATTTCGACGCACATCCTCCCGGAGGTGGAGGTGACCTGCGGCCGCGTCATCATCATCAACAAGGGCAAGATCGTCGCGAGCGACACGCCGGAGAACCTCGCGAAGTTGATTGAAGGCGGCGGGACGGTGCGCGTTGAGGTGCGCGCCGACCGCGCGGCGGTGGAGCGCGAGCTGGGCGGCCTGCCTGGCGTCAAGAACGTCGCGGTGGAAACGGCCAGCGACGATTTCCTGCGGGGGACGGTGTATGCGCCGCCGCGCAGCGACGTGCGACTCCACATTTTCGAGAAGGCGGTGGCCAATCGCTGGCAGTTGCGCGAACTGTCGCGCGTGCGCCAGTCGTTGGAGGACGTGTTTGCGTTCATCACCCGCGTCGAGGCGCCGGCGCAGAAGCAAGAGGAGGAGAAGTAACGATGAGCAAGCTGTGCACATTGTGGCGG
>JAOACV010000070.1:0-7931 GCA_026417675.1 Verrucomicrobiia bacterium | reverse complement strand
GCGGGAGATTGCGGCGTATTTCCTGTCGCCGATTGCCTATCTGGGGATGCTGGCGTTTCTGGTGCTGACCGGCGTGGGTTTCTGGATGTTGGTCATGGCGTTGGACGGCCGGAGCAATGACGTCAGTGTCATGCAGCTCTTTTTTGGATCGTTTTTTTACTGGATCGGCATGCTGATGGCCGTGCCGGTCATCACGATGCGGCTGTTTGCAGAGGAGAAACGACTCGGCACAATCGAGACGCTGATGACCGCGCCGGTAAGCGACGCGGCGGTGGTCTGGTCGAAATTCCTTGGCGCGACGGCGTTCTTCGCGCTGCTGTGGCTGCCGACGTCGGCCTACTCGTGGCTGCTGAATCAATTCGCCAACGCGCCGACGCCGATTGACTGGGGGCCGGTCATCGCGGCTTATTTGGGCACGCTGTTGATCGGCAGCTTCTACGTCAGCCTCGGCCTGCTGGCGTCGTCTTGGACGCAGAACCAGATTGTCGCGGCCATCGTCGGGTTCGTGTTGATCACGGTGATCTTCTTCCTGGGATTCCTGACGTCCATCGGGCCGGCGTGGTTGCAGTCGTTCTGCGGCTACATCAGTTCGATCGAGCATATGCGGGATTTCTCCCGCGGTCAGATTGATCTGCGGCGGATCATTCTCTACGTCAGCGCGACGGTGTTCGTGCTGTTCTGGACCCAGAAAGTCATCGAGTCGCGCAAGTGGCGATAAACATTTCAGAGTGCTGAGGACAAAGCCATGTCCAATCCCCAACCCCATCCCCAATCCAAGAAGGTCCATGGAACCGGCCAGAGGCTGGCTATCGGCGCCAACGTGGCGCTGGCGGTCGTGCTGGCCGGCGCGATCGTCGTAATGCTCAACTGGCTTTCCTACCGCCACGCGGAGTGGTTCTGGCCGGGCAACTGGTTCGGTTTCGTCAAGGCCGCGGTCGGCAAGGGCGACTACCCGACCGACTACCGCTTTGACTGGACGCGGTCGGCCTATTACCGGCTCTCGGACAAGAGCAAGCAGATCGTCCGCGCTCTCAAGCAGCCGGTGCAGGTGATCATGTTTTATCAACTCACCAGTGACAGCGACCTGCGTTTGCGGAACGATCTGCAGAACCTGCTCAAGGAATACGAGCAGCTCAGCAAGAACATCCAAGCGCAGTTTGTTGACGTGGACCGCGACCCGCTCGCGGTGCAACTGATCAAGAAACACGAGGTCACCACCGCCAACACCGTCGCGGTCATCTGCGGTGACCGCAAGAAATTCCTCAACCCGTCTGACATCATGGAGTTCTCCGGCGGCGGCAACCCGTGGATGCCATCCCCGCCGCGCGCGACGGCGTTCAAGGGCGAGCAGGCCATCACGGGCGCGATTCTTTCAGTGACCGAGGAAAAGCAAAAGAAGGTTTATTTTCTGGTGGGTCACGGGGAGAAGGATCCGGACAACTTCAACGAGGTCATGGGCTACTCCGAAGTCGCCAAGCGGCTCAAGCAGGACAACATGCTGGTGGAGAAACTGAAGTTGGCGGAGAAACGCAAGATTCCTGACGACTGCGACGTGCTGGTCATCAGCGGGCCCACCAAGCGCCTGTCGCAAGAGGAACTGGACCTCATCGGCAAGTATCTGGACAACCGCGGCCGCGTTTATGTGTTGCTCGATCCGCAATCGGACAGCGGGCTGGAGCCCCTGTTGGAGAAGTGGGGGGTGCGCGCCGACAACAATTTGATCATGGCGCGCGTCTCGATCCTGGGGCTGCGCGAGGGCATCACCTTCGACGCGCAGGTTGGCGAATACGGCTCGCACCCGATTGTGGACAAGCTCAAGGACATCAACTGCTTTTTCCCGCGCGCCCGTTCGGTGGAGGCCGTCGACAGCAGCGGCGGCGACGCGCCCGACAAACCCAAAGTGACCGTGTTGGCCAAGACGCCCGAAGGTTACTGGGGCGAAACCGACTTCAGGGCGTTGGAGCGGCGCGAGGCGAAGTTCGACAAGGACAGCGACAAGCAAGGCCCGCTGACGATCGCGGTCGCCGTCGAGCGCGGCGGCAACGTCTCCGGCGTGGACGTTGGCGCCAGCCGTCTGATCGTGGTCGGCACGTCGAACTACCTGATCAACCGCTACTTCCTCGAGGCCGCCAACAGCGATTTCTTCCTCAACGGCATCAACTGGTTGGCCCAGCGCGAGGAGAAGATCGCCATCAGCCCCAAGACGCCCGAAGAATTCCGCTTCACGCTTTCGGCAAGCCGATTCAAGTGGTTCACCGCCGCCGTGCTGGCCGGCATCCCCGGCCTTGTCACCCTCGTCGGCATCGCCGTCTGGGTGCGCCGGCGCAAGTAACGGTTCAAGTCACGAATCACGAGTCACGAATTACGAATCACGTTCTTACGAATCATGAAGCCCAAGACAACCCTCATTCTGCTGGCCGTCGCGGCCGTCATGTTCGCCTTCATTTGGTTCAAGGAGCGCCAACTGCCGTCCACGGAGGACCGCAGCAGCCGCGCCAAGCGCGTGTTTGACCTCAAGAGCGACGACCTCACCAAGCTCCAAATCCAGCTCAACACCTCCAACTACGTCGGACGCATCGTTATCGAAAAGGAAAAAGACAAGTGGTTCCTGCGCGAGCCGCTCGCCTACCGCGCCAGCGGCAGCGAGATCAACAGCATTTGCAGCGAGCTGGAGTTCCTCGAACGCAAGGACATAATCACGCCCAAGGAGATGAAGGAGAAGAGCACCAAGCTAGTTGACTACGGTTTCGACAAGCCCGCCGCCGAGTTGACGTTCTCCCGGAAGGACAAAGCCACAACCGTCAAGATCGGCAAGGCGTCGCCCGTCGGTAACACCGTCTATATCCAGATCGCCGGGCGCGACGACATCCTGCTGGTGGACAAAAGCCTGTTGACCAAACTTGACCGCAAAATTGAGGAGTTCCGCGACAAGAGCGTGGCCGAGTTTAGCACGTTTCAAGCCACACGCCTGGAAATCAGCCAGGCCAAGAAGGTCATCGAGCTGGTCAAGGCTCCCAAGCCCGGCGTCGCCGCGTCGGTTACCGACAAAATCTGGCGCATCGCGCAGCCGCTTAACGCCCGCGCCGACCAAGGCAAGGTGGACGGCCTGCTCGACAAGCTGCGCGACCTGAAGGCCGAAAGCTTCGTCACCGACAAGCCGGCCGACATGAAGACCTATGACCTCGACCAGCCTCAGCTCGAACTGACGGTCTATACCTCCGAGCAGGAGGGCGCCATCATCGTGCAGTTCGGCGGCGCGCTCAAAGACGACGCCACCAAGGTCTATTGCAAACGCAAAGGCTCGGACACCATTTTGGCTGTCAGGAGCGACATCGTGAAAGATTTCACCGTCCAGGTAAACGACTTGCGCGACAAGAAGCTCGCCGACTTCAACACCGACGACGCCAAGCAGGTCGCCATCAACTTCGCCAACCAGACTATTCGACTGAACAAGGACGGCGAGGATTGGAAATTGGTCGAGCCGGAGGCCGTCAAGGCCGAAAGTAGCGAAGTCAGCACGTTGTTGGGGACAATCACCGGCATCGAGGTCAAGGAGTTCGTCGCCGATGTCGTGGCCGACCTTTCCAAGTATGGTCTCGACAAGCCCTACTACACCCTCACCGTCAAGAAGGAAGCGCCGCCCGTGCCGACGGCCTCCCCAGCGGCCAGCGCGTCAGGCACCAATGCGCCTGCCGCCACGACCACCAATGTTGTCGCCGCCGCGAGCACCAACACGCCTGCCGCCACGACCACTAACGTCATCAAGGCTGTCTCCCCGCCGCCAAAGGCGGAGCAGGTCACCATCGCCGAGTTGCTCTTCGGAAAGGAAGACAAGGAGAAGAAACTGGTCTATTGCAAGCGCGGAGACGAGGCTTACGTCTATGCCATCGAGTCGTCGGATTTCGAGAAACTGCCCAAGACCGCCCTCGCGCTGCGCAATCGCACCCTGGTCTCAACCGAGAAATCCAAGGTCACCAGCCTCTCTGTGCTCAAGGACGCCAAGCGCATCACGGTCGAAAAGAAAGACGACAAGTGGAAGCTCGCGCCTGACGTGCAGGGCGTGCTCGACACCAACGTCGTGGACGACGTGCTGTGGACGCTCACCGGCCTCAGCGCCGAGAAATTCGTCAGTGCGGCCGCCGCCGACAAGGCGCAATACGGCCTCGACAAACCCTCCTGGCAATTCAACTTCGAGGTGAACGAGGGCGGCACCAACAAGGCGTTCTCGCTCTCGCTCGGCAAGGAAACCAGCGGCAAAGGCCGCTACGGTTTGCTCGGCGGCCAGCCGCCGATCTTCGAACTCAGCTCCGGCACGGTTTCGAGCCTTACCAAGGATTTGTTGAAGCGGCCCGAAACCAACGTGCCTCCCGCCAAAGTCACTTCCCCGCCAGCCACCAACGCGCCTCCTGCGAAGGCCGCGGCCCCGCCTGCAAAGGCGAAGTAATTGGCGATCCGGACGGTTGGTGGCGACGGCGATTCGGCGGGCGCGGGCATGGAAAGCAGGCGCGCGCCAGCGGACAATCTTCCGTCTGGAATCAGACGGGCCATTGCTGCACGCAGTCCCAACAAGGCAGGAACCTGACGATGGCACTCAACATCGAAGTCAAGCGCGACATCCTGTTCGCCCCGACAAAACACGTCACCCACTGGGCGTTGAATCCGACCTACACCTCGGCGCGGGGCGAGGGCATGATCATGACCGTGACCGAGACGGATGGCCTCGGCTTGGGCGCAAATCGTTACATGGAATGGGAGCAGACCTCGCAACGTTTCCGTTCGCGCGACGGCGGCGCGACCTGGAAACCGAGCGGCAATCCGACACTCCACTGGATGACTGCGCTGCGCAAGAAGGTCCACGTCGGCTACGGCGGCATGTGGGCTTACTGGTTGGAGCCGCGCAGCGAGCGCCTCATTGCCTTCCGGTCGCGGCCGCTGTTCTCAGAGGACTTTGCGAAGACGTGGTCGAGGTTCTACTACGAGGTGTCCGACAACGAGGGCGTGGATTGGGACTTTCGCCGTCCGATCATCCATGAAGGCGGCGGCTGCGACGAGGAGCATTGGATGCCGGACTTCGACCCCGACCATCACGCGGCGCAGTTCGACCAGCCGCACGCGATCACGCTCGATGACGGCACGCTGCTGTTCGGGTTCACAGTGAGGACGCCGCGCTATGTGACGCGATTCTTTCGGGGGCGTTGGGTCGAATGCGAGGAGCGCATGGTCTGGAAAGCGAGTGAAGGCATCACTGTGCCGGAGTCGGTGTCCTCGACAGGGCCGTGCGAGCCGGATTTGTTGTCGCTCGGCGGCGGGCGCGTGTTCGCCACGATGCGCACTCAGGGCATCCCGGCAAAGAAGGTGCCGACAACCCGCCAGTGCGCCCTCTCGACCGATGGTGGCCGGACGTGGAGCGTGCCGAAGCCTCTGAAATACGACGACGGCACGCCGGTCTGGGTGCCGGCGGCCATCTCGGCCTTCGAGCGCGAGCCGGGCAGTGGTCGCGTTTTCTGGTTTGGCAACATCCAACCCGGCCCGGTCTGTGGCCAGATCCCGCGCTATCCGCTGACGATGGCGGAGTTCGACCCGAAGCGGCTTTTCATCCTCAAGGATTCCGTCACGGTGATTCAAGACCTCCCGCCCGGCGCGCCGAAGGCCGGCGACCCGAGGAAGGGCGAGTTGGGCCGTCGCTATAGCAATTTCGGCCACTACGTGGACCGCCGGACTGGAGAGTTCGTGCTGCTGGTCGCGGAGGAACCACGCGTGACTTGGGACGACTACTGGTCCGACTGCATCCGGTTCCGGATCAAACTGAAACCGTGACGAGCGCTACTTCACAATCACAATCCGCCATTCGCCGCCGCCGATCTGGTTTACCTCCGGCACGGTGCAGCCCATCGCTTGGGCAACCTTCGGCACGTCCTCGGTTGCCGAGGGACAGTCCACCAGCAGGTCGAGCCGGCCCTTGTCGAATTTCTTCACCAAGCCCTCGATGGCATACTTGGGAAACGGGCAGACCCAACCCCGCATGTCCACCTGATAGTGGTTGTCGTTGATCTTGATTGCGTCAAGCTTTCTCACGTTTGCCGGCCTCCACGTAAAGGATGAATAGATAGAACACAGCAAGGAACGCGAACACGATGGCGCTGCCGCCGAACCAACCGCCGTATTCGGCCAGCGAGTGCGGCTTGCCGTAGAGCCAGCCTTCGCCAACGTGCTTTCCGTAGATGAGCACCCACGCGCCCGCCGTCATCATGCCCGTGAGCACCGCGACCCACGCGCGCATGTAACCTTCCGCCGAACGCCACAGGATGCCGATGCCGCAACCACCGGCGAGCGACATGCCGATGCCAAAGATGAATCCGCCCACGACCGTGTGCAGGCCAACCGGCAGGACGTAGTGCATCGGCTGGTAGCCGGTCGCCTTCAACAAAGCAAACCCAACCGTGCCGATGGCGACGCTGAAGAGCACCCACTTCATCAGCGTCCCGTCGCGGCTGATGAGAATCTCGCGGAACGCCGACGTGAAACACAGCCGCGAGCGTTGAAAGATGACGCCGAAGGTTGCGCCGAACAACAACAACCCGCAGTGCTTCACCATCCCCTGCGCGGCATAGACCAACGCGATCACCAGCAGCGCCACGCCGACCGCTGCGCCAACGCAAGGTTGCACCGACGATTCCCGCTTCGCTGCCGGCGTGCCCGCCGGTAGCGCGCCGAAGTTCAGAGCCTCGACCGCGCGCCGCGCCTGCCACTTCATCAACAGCCCGCCAACATACGCGCCGGGCACCAGTCCGATTGCCGCCAACGGCCCGCTCAACGACAGCGCCATGGTCGCCGTGTAGAAGCCGCCAACGTTGCACGGCGGCATGATCACCGTTCCGAATCCCATCAAGACGCCCCCCGCCGCCGCCGCCGCGTAGCCAGTCCAGTGTTCCTTGCGAATCTTGAACTCTTCCGCCAGCAACGCCGCCATCGCCACGCCAAGGATGATGCCGAAGTTGATCATGCTATGCATGTCCAGATGCTGCGGCGTCAGCGGATACGCCGTGAAGGGCGCGTCCACCTTCACGCCGACCAGGTTATAAATCTGAGCGCCCCACATCCCCATCTGCGGGAACACGCCGATGGCCCGCGCAAAGGCGAACATGAAAAGGTTGGCAAGCGCCAGCGCCACCGCGCCAACCCAGAGCGGCCATGTCTTTCGCCAGACCGGGACGTAGAACACATACACAAGGTTGTTGGTGATCGCCTTCCATCGGCTCGTCGCCGTGGCGAAGCGGGTTTGGGTCGTCGCACAGTCGCTCATAATCTTGCCATATCTGTTAGCTTGAGTTTCAACTCCTCCAGCAACGGAACCTGGGCGGGATTGATTTTCTTCTCGGCCACCGACAGCGAGCACCATTCGGCGCGATCCACTTCGGGGAACTCCATCTTTTGGCCGGAGCGCGGCGGCCAGACCATGCTGAAGCTGCTGCTGACGATCCGCGCAGGGTCGCAGTCGCCCTCGAACGCCCACGCATGGACGATCTTGCCGCTTTTCTGCCGGATGGGTGTCAGGGCGATGAACGGTTCCGTCGGCGTAATCCCAGTCTCCTCGTGAAACTCGCGTTTAGCGGCGGCCAGCAGGTCTTCGCCCTCGCGGGTTTCGCCTTTGGGAATGCTCCACGCGCCCGCGTCCTTGTTCCGCCAGAGCGGTCCGCCGGGATGGACGAGCAACACCTGCAGCCCGTCGCCGACGCGGCGATACATGATCAGACCGGCGCTAACCTTGAACATGATGACCAATGCGTTGGCCCGTCATTAGGCACGATGGACGCTGTTTTGCCAATTTCGGAGTTGAGAACTTGGAGATCACACACAGGGGGATGCGCTACCGGACCGGTGCCGAACAGACAGGACAATTGGGATCGCGGCGCAGGCGAAGCTTGCGGAAC
>JAOACV010000709.1 GCA_026417675.1 Verrucomicrobiia bacterium | reverse complement strand
CTTTTGGTTGCTCGGCGCGGGCATCGGGCTGGTGTTCTTCCCCGTCGCGCGGTTTCGGTTGTGGTTGTGGTTTTGGGCGTTGGCGCTCAGCTACGCCGTCCTGCGCGGACGCGACGGGTTGCCGTTCATGTTCTACCCGGCAACGATCTTCGCGCCGTTGCTGGCGCTCGGCTTTGGCGGGCTGCTGGTAGGGATGGAAAACGCGGTCGTGCGTCTGCGGGGCGGATGGCGATGGCTGCCGGCAAGCGCGCCCACGATTGCGGCGCTGACCGCTTTCGGGGCGGTTTCGCTTTGGGGATCGCTGACCCACTTCCGCGCCCGGATTGACGTGCTGACCGTGCACGTGCCGGCGGACGCCGAGGCGGCGGCGCGTTACGTCAACGCCCACAGCCGGTCGCAGGACGTCGTGCTGGTGCCGGACCAGCTTTACTGGCTGGTGACCACGCCGCGCGCGGCGCAGATGGTGCACGCGGTGGCGTGGGCTGGGGAACCGACGGAGTATTTCCACGGCGCATTGCCGCGCGACCTGTTCCTGTTTCCGTGCGGTTTGGAGGATGCGCGCTACCTAGTCGTGGCCGCTGGTGGGACGCCGGATCAACCGAGCGGCATTGACGCGGTTTATTGGTTTCGTTACGAGTCCATCCAACGCCTGATGACGACGGTGCGCGAACAGTGGCCTGTGGTCTTTCGGCAGGGCGATTACGTTGTCTTTGCGAATCCGCGACGCTCCCACAGTTCACCGTAGCGGAAGGCGGTTCGGTTGGGAGGGCTGAGAAAACACGCGCGCAAGCCTCCCTTCGCCGATCATTCTTCACTTGAAAGGCCACCATGCGGCAAGCGCCGGCGCGATGGCCAGCGCGGGCAGGAAGTTGGCGAGCGGGAGGCGCTTGATGTCGAGCAGCATCAGGCTGATGGCGATGATCAACAGGCCGCCGGTGGCGGTCATTTCGTCTATCATCATCGGTGTCAGCGCGCGCTGCAGGGGCGCGGCAGCGAGGGTGAGACCGCCCTGAATGAGCAGGACGCTGGCGGCGGAAAAGAGCACGCCCCAGCCCAGTTCGGCCGCAAACACCATCGCGGCAAAGCCGTCCATGCAGGCTTTGATGGCCAGCGTTTTGAAATCGCCGCTCACACCGTCCTGGATGGAACCGAGCACTGTCATCGGGCCGACGCAGAACAGCAGGCTGGTGGTGATGAAACCCTCGCTGAACCGGTCGCGCTCGCCGCGTTTGAACCGCGTCTCCAGCCATCGGCCCGCCGCGTCGAGGCGGTCCTGGATGCGCCACCATTCCCCGAGCAGCGCGCCAAGCAGCAGGCTGCCGAGCACGACGAAGATGTGGCGCGTCTTCAGCGCCATCTGGAGGCCGAGCAACAGGGTGATCAAGCCCAATCCCTGGAGCACGATGCGCTGGAACCGTTCGGGCAACGCGCGATGGAGGAGCAGCCCGACGGAGCCGCCTGCCAACACAGTGCCGACGTTGATGAATGTGCCAACCACGCGTGCGACTCTAGCGGCGGCCCCGGCGCTTGTCGAGAACGCCGCCGGGTCGGCGGCGCGGCCCGCGCCCGCAGTCGTCCCCCCGCGACGTGCGGCGGTCTTGCAGTATGATGCTGTGAAGTAACGCCTTGAAAAGGGGATTCCGTTTGAAACAATCGTCCGGCGGAGGACCGGAATATGAGTTGCTGCTCTTGCATGAATCGTCGCGAGTTCGTCGGCGCGGGCGCGCTGGCCCTGTCAGCCGGCGCGCTAAACGCCGTCGCCGGCCGCGGATCGGACACGCACTCTCGCGAGGACTGGGCGCAACCGTGGGACCCCGACAAGCCGCAGATCGTTGCGGGCAAGAAACTGGTCGTCCAGCCGCTCCTGCGCCACATGATCGAAACGCCCAAACCCCGCACCTCGTGGCGGAACTGGGGCGGCGTCCACACCGAGGAGGCCGCGCGCGATGAGCAGCGCCGCATCGCGGGCGAACTGGCGTCGCT
>JAOACV010000708.1 GCA_026417675.1 Verrucomicrobiia bacterium | reverse complement strand
AAGGCGATGTCGTAGGTTTCGTTTTGGGCGGCCTGAAAATAAGTGCCGACCAGTTGGTCCTTGGCCTTGTCGAAGGCCAGTTTGTAGATGCAGCCCGGATAGCCAGCATCACGCAGCTCGATGGTCAGTCGCATGTTGCCGCCCTCGCCGGACGCCTCGGCGCGCGCGACGTTAATTGGGCGCGGATTGAAGTAGGCCACCTCCGCCCTGCCGCTCGCCTCGATGCCCCTCACTTCAATCATGTAATCGCCGTCGGTTCGCTGCCACCGGCCGACAAGCGGCTGATAGGCCGCTTTCGTGACCGTGGCGGACGACGCGGGCCTCGCCGGGGGTGATTGCGCCTGCTGGCCGCACGAGAGAAGAATCGTCGCGCACACGACAGCGGTAAGAGTCGCGGCGCAAGACGGAACGCGGTTGGCTGACGGGGGTGAAGACAAAGTGTTCATGGTTTGTGCGGCTCCTTTCTAGCTTTTGCCTGCGAAAAGGGGAAACAGTTTTTTTTTTATTTTCGGTAATGGGCTGGGAAACGTTGGACAGTTTTGCTGGCCTGCAAGACACGCAGGTTCGGCTGAATCATGCCGCGGCAGTTGTAACGCTGTCCATGAGGGAGAGCCTGATTCGGGCATCAAGAAAAACCTTACGCAGCTAGCGCGCCCCAAAAACACGGCTGGCGTCAGCAGTGTAAAGCTAGGACCGATGCTGTAAATGCCATCAACGCGATGCTGCCGGCACGGCCCGCGTCAAGCGCCGTCAATCGCCGGGCTGTGAGGCTCGCCTTTGAGGAGGGCGACGGCGTAGTCGCGGTTCATGCGGGCGATGAAGTCTATGCTGATCTCCTTGGGGCAGACGGCCTCGCAGGAACCGGTGACCGTGCAGGCGCCGAAGCCCTCCTTGTCCATCTGCATCACCATCGCTTTGGCGCGGCGGTCTTTTTCCGGCTTGCCCTGAGGCAGAAGGTTCAGATGGGAGATTTTGGCGGCGACGAAGAGAGAGGCGCTGGCGTTCTTGCAGGCGGCCACACAGGCGCCGCAGCCGATGCAGGCGGCGGCGTCCATGGCGAGGTCGGCGAGATATTTGGCCACGGGCAAGGCGTTGGCGTCGGGCGCGCCGCCGGTGTTGATGCTGATGTAGCCGCCGGCCTGGATGATGCGGTCGAGGGCAGAGCGGTCCACGATGAGGTCTTTGATCAACGGAAAGGCCCGCGCGCGCCACGGCTCGATGGTGATGGTGTCGCCGTCCTTGAAGTGGCGCATGTGGAGCTGGCAGACGGTGGTGCCTTTCTTGCCGCCGTGGGGGACGCCGTTGACGACCAGCGAGCAGGCGCCGCAGATGCCTTCGCGGCAGTCGGAGTCGAATGCAATCGGCTCCTGGCCCTTGGCGATGAGGTCCTCGTTGACCACGTCGAGCATCTCCAGGAACGACATGTTGGGGCTGACGTTGGCGGCCTGGTAGGTTTCGAGCCGGCCTTCGCTTTTGGCGTTGCGCTGTCTCCAGACTTTGAGCGTGAGGTTCATGGCGCGGAGATCACTTGTAGCTGCGGGTGGCCATCTGGACTTCCTCATAGACCAGCGGCTCCTTGTGCAACACCGGACGCTTGTCGTCGCCGGCGTATTGCCATGCCGCCACGTAGCCGAAGTTGACGTCGTCGCGCTTCGCCTCGCCATCCTCGGTTTGGTATTCGACCCGGAAATGGCCGCCGCAGGACTCGTTGCGATGCAGGGCGTCAAAGGCGAGCAGTTCGGCGAATTCCAGGAAGTCGGCGACGCGGCCGGCCCGTTCGAGTTCCTGGTTGAGCGACTCGTTGTCACCCGGCACGCGCACGTTCCGCCAGAACTCCTCGCGCAGTTCCGGGATACGCGCGAGGGCGGCCTCCAAACTTTGCTTGCTGCGGGTCATGCCGACGTTTTGAAGCACCTCCAGGTGCTTGATGTAGTTGTCCGAGAAGGTCATCCAGAAGCGGATCTGCTTTAGACCCTTGATGTGC
>JAOACV010000707.1 GCA_026417675.1 Verrucomicrobiia bacterium | reverse complement strand
CTCGTAGCCGGTGTGGGCGGCAAAATGCAGCACGTCGTGGAGCCTGAGGTCTGGCAGTATGGCGGAGACAAATCCTAGTTTCATGGTTGTTTTTCCTTTCCGTGTTCAAGGTCGCGGCGACGACGAACGCCGGGCGGGCCGAAGTATGCCGATTCGCCCGCCGTTTTCAAGGGTTCGCATGGTCCGCAGCACAGCCATCCCGTCGCGCGGTGAGACCGACGAGTCCACCGCCGTTTTGCTCCCACGCGTTGAGATCACTTGAGGGTGGCGGTCATGACTATCGCGGTCTTTTGTTGCGCCGCCCTCGGCTGGCCCCCTGCTTCAATCCAACCTGGCAGATAGACCGGCAGGACTGTTCCGCCGGCCTCCGCCTCGGTTTTCGGGTTCACCGGCTCATGCGGAACAGCGCGGTTCTGGCCGAACTGAAGTGCTTCAGCAGTTGCGCGAGACGGAACTCCCGATTCCGCAGCAGCCGGAGAAAGAGCAGGAAGGTGTTGATGATGTTGGCCCCATACGCGATGTAAAACAACACCGACGGATGCCGGCGCAGGAACCGGGAGCGGCTCATGGCTCGCAGAACGCCCCGGGGAATGAAGTGCTTTGAAATCAACGAGGTCAGATAAAGCCAGAACCGGTCAATACCGTAGGCGGCGTCGGTTTGCAGATCGCGGCTGAGAATGTTGATGGCCCAGGTGTTGGGATGGAGGTTGTAACCTTCGATCTGCTGGGTGGTGATCAGACCCGCCTTGAGGAATCGCTCGGTGAGCTTGGTCTTCGGCAGGTGCAGCAAGACATGCACAAGCAACTCGAAGTTGCCGGGGACGGTGAGCATGAACTCAAAGCCGCGCTGAATGTCCTCCTCGCTCTCCAGCGGATTGTTGACGATGAGGTCGAAGGCCAAACGCGCCTTGGGATGTTTTTGGAAGAGCCGCGCCACGCGAATGATGTCAGCGTCGCGCGTGTTGCGAGCGTAGATCTCCGCGCGGGTCTTCTGCGACATCGCCTGGATGCCTGCGCGGGCCATGATCATGCCGGCGCCAATCAGCTTCTCCATCAGGTCCTCGGTGAGGTTGTTCGGGTGAAAGAAACAACCGAAGGGCAGACCGATGCGGCGCGGATATTCCTCCAGCATCGCCTCGACGTTGCGGCGGTTGGCCAGCAGCATCTCGTCGCCGAAGACCACCTTGGTGGCGTTGCGAAACCGTTTCTTGTCGCGCTCCAGTTCCGCCAGGATGTATTCGGCGCTCTTGACCCGCACGCGCGGACGGTTGGGCAGGTCGTTCAGAAAACTGTTGGAGCAATACGTGCAGACGTAGGGGCAGCCGCGCGAACCAAACACGTTGATCTCGGCGACCGTGGCAGGGTCCAGTCCCGTCCACGTCTTGCCGTCCTGAATGAAGATCGCGTCTTCATCCAGATCGGGAAAAGGCAGGTCGTCGAGGTCTATGTAGGTGTTGGGCTTGCCGTAACGCAGCGCGCCCGCGGCGTCGCGATACACCGCTCCCGGCAGCGTGGCGGCAATGGCCGCATCGCCCTGATATTGCGTCAGCAACTCATGCAGCGGGATTTCGCCGTCCCCCTGGATGACGATATCGCTGAAGCGCAGCGTATCTTCGGGGTCTATGGTGGCGTGCACACCGCCGGCGACGACGAGCGCGCCCAGTTCGGACTTGCAGAACCGCGCCACACGCTCGGCCGTCGCCCGGTGCGTGCAAAAAAACGAAATGCCCACGATCGTCGGCTGGAGCCGGCGCAGGGTGTCGAAAAGGATCGAGAACGTTTCTTCAGAGGGCTTGAGGCCGAAGCCGTCGCAGAAATAGACCGTTTGGGTCTGATGGCCCTTGCTACGCAGGTAGCTGGTGATGGAACGCGCCCCTTCGTGGCAGAAGAGGTAGATCGGCACCATCACAAAGCGATTCATCGCCGAAACCGAAACGGACCGTGGAGCGGCCATTGCCGCCTGCCCAATTTCAGTTTTCGCATTCACAACC
>JAOACV010000706.1 GCA_026417675.1 Verrucomicrobiia bacterium | reverse complement strand
AGATGTGTATAAGAGACAGAGCCGCGACTTGGCGGCGACCTTGGCCTTCACGCGCGGCTTCGGGGCCTGCGTCGGCCGGCCGGGCGCGGCACCAGCCGCAGGCGCGCCCGGCGGTGACGTCCCCGGGGCGGAAGCCTCGGCAGCCTGTTGTTCGGGGGCGTCCTGTTGGGCGAAATCGGCGGGGATCTCAAACTTCTTGTCGCAGGCGGGACAGGAGACGATCTGTCCGGCGACCGAAGGGTCGGCCGTCAGCGCCTGGTTGCAATGAGGACAGTTGAATTTCATAGCTGTGATCTTTCAGCAAGGCTTTGAGGAAGTCCGCGGCCAAAAGCGCCGGCCTTGGGCCCGCGAAAACAAAATACAGCACGAGGCGGACACTGGGTTCCGGCTGCGCCCCGGCGCGAGGATGCGGACACAACTGCCCGCACCGCCACAACAGGCAACTTCATCATCAACTTGCTACGCCCCGTCATTTATCAAGGACACGGGGACCGTCGCAAGCAGGAAGCGTCATCACCTCTTGCAATATGGCCTCATAGACCGCGAGCGTTTGCTGCGCCACCACACTGGGCTCCCATTGTTGCGCCCAAGCGCGCGCGGCTGCGCCCATCCTGGCTCGCAGCGCGTCGTCTTCCAGCAGCCGCAGCACCGCGTCGGCCAGGGCCTGCGGGTCAACCGGGGGCACCAGCAACCCACGTTCGCCGTCGGCGACCAATTCCGGCAGGGAACCGACCCGGCTGGCAACCACCGGCCGTCCGACGGACATCGCCTCGGCGGCAACGTTGCAGAACATTTCCTCCAGCGATGGCACCACCACGACGCTCGCCTGCGCCATCTCTCTTGCCAGCGCCTCGGGCCGCATGAACCCGAGAAACCTGACCCGATCCGCCAGCCCCAAGCGGCGGACCTGGTCTTGGATCGCTGTCAAGTAGGCCTCGCTGCCCCGGCCAGGCACGCCCACAATATCGAGGCGCGCGCCGGGCCGCCGCTCGCAGATGCGCGGCAGCGCCGCGACCAGATGTTCAAGCCCTTTCACGGGCGCGATCATGGCCGCGAACAACAGCCGGTCCGCGACCGGCTCGTCAGCGGCCTCGAAAAACGCCGGATTCATCGCATTAGGAATGCGATGGAACGTGGCACGGGTCGCAATAGGCGCAATGCACCGGGCGACGTGGTCGCTCTTGGCGATGATGTGCCGCGCGCGCCGCAGGCACCAGCGTTCGAGCCGTGTTAGAACCCACGTGCGCAGGTCGGCGGGATTGCCGGCGCGCTCGGCAATCCTGAAGATCATGCCCTGCATCGTGATCACGCACGGCAGACCCGACGTGAGGCCGGCAAGGCTGTAGGCATCCTCCGTCCCGTGCGCATGGACCAAGTCCGGCCGGATGCCGCGCAACACCCGATGCAGCCGCGCGCAGTCGGGCAGAAACAACGTCGCCGCGCGCAGCCGCCGCGGACAGCGCACGAAGTGCATCGTCACGCCATCGGCTGTGAGCGTCCTGTCGCGGTCAATCTCGTCCGTCTGCGTGACGACATGCACCTCAACATGGCCGGTGCTTGCGAGCGCCCGCGCGAGCCTCGGCACCCACGGCGAAGGATGCCGATGCGGGTCGTTGTGATAGCCCGCTTGGCCCTCCAAGGCCCACGTGGGGTAGTTGGAAAGCATGGCAACCCGGAGCTCCCTTCGCTGCCGGAGCCGGGTGGGGCGCAGCATGGTTTCGTAAAGGCGCAGCGTTTGTCCGGCCACGGTTTCCACGCTGTAGTGCGCGACCGCATGTGCCCGCGCCGCCGCGCCGAGCCGCTGTCGCGCGGCCTCGTCCGACAGCAATCGCTCGATGGCCGATGCCAGCGCCAAATCATCTCTCGCGGGCACGAGCACGCCCGTCTCACCATCGCGAATCAGCTCGGGCAGCGCTCCGACGCGGCTGGCCACCACCGGCC
>JAOACV010000705.1 GCA_026417675.1 Verrucomicrobiia bacterium | reverse complement strand
ATGCACGCCTCGGCGATCTTCGGCTCGGCCTGGACCTCAAGGCCGGCGGAGCGCGCGGGCCAGGTGTTGTAGCCTCCGAAAAGATGCTGCTCCGGCGGCGGGATGTAGCCGTCGCCGCCGTTGGCGAGTTCGATGACCATGTTGTGCGGCAGCGGGCTGGCGGCCTTGATCTTCAGGCCGGTGACGGCGTAAGTCTCGCATGGCGTCGTGGCGACGCCGATGTCACCGATGCGCAGCGCCTGCACTACGATCTCCGTCTTCTGCCGTTCGTGCAAAATGATCTGCTCGCGCGCATAAACCTCGGTGGTGGTTTTGGCGAGGCGGTTGGTCATTCCGGCGACGATGCGCTGCGCCCATTCGAGCCGTTGCTTGTCCGGCACACGATAGTTCAACGTCATGCGCCGCTCGGCCATCGCGAGGTCCACGTCATCGCGATAACGGATGCCCTTGTAGGCGGCCATCGCGATGTCCACAAGACCCTTTGCGTAGTCCTCAATCGTCAGTTTTTCGTTCCAGCTTTCCGGCCGCGTGTAATCCCGCCGCCAGATGTCGCCGCTGCAACCGTGCGACATGATGCCGAGGAAGCCGGAACCGGGCGCGATCCGCTCCTTCAGTACTTCGCAGAACAGGCCGAAGTAATCCGCGCTGATGTCCTTGTCGCCGAAATAGTGCATTGAGAAGTTGGCCAGCACTGCAAGCGGCCGGCCGTCGCGCGTCTGAAACGAGATCATCGAGAGATCGGGATCCTCCGGCCCGGCCTCGCCGGTGACATCGTCCCAGTTCCGGCCGGCGTGCATATTCGCGCGCACGGTGAGGTTCCCAAACGGGTCCTCCACGATGCGATCGGGCCGCCGAATCCACTGGCGCAACGCGGTGAGCTCGGCCGCGTTTGCCTTGGCGAATCCAACGCGCGCAGGCGACATCGCGGCATGCGCGGCCACGACGGCCTCGACGAGCTTGTCGCGCAGGAACGGCACGTAGTCGGGGTCGGGATCGGTGCCAAGGCAGCCCATCGAGGACGGCGTGCTGTGCGCGTGCGTGGCGGAGATGGTGATGCGATCGGTCGGGATGCCCGTGCGTTTCGACGCGAGTGCCTTAGCCTCATCGAGCAGCGGGCGGGGCATCATACAACTGTCCGCGACCACGATGACGGCCTGTTCCCTGCTGTCGCTGAGCGCGATGGCCCGCGCGTGGATGCGCGTCTTGATCTTGTCCACCGTGCGGCTGAGCATTCCGCCGTTGACCAGCACCGGCAGTTTCGGCGGCGTGATGTCCACGACGGCGGCGCCGGCTTTGAACTCGGCGGCGCGGAGCGGGGCAACAGGCGACAGCAGCAGGGCAGCAAAACTAACAGCAAGGCAATGTTTCATGCCGCTTATTTGACCACGGATTCCACGGATTGCAACGGATGAAATCTTGCCCAGCCGCCAGCCCCATGACCCGGATGCGGTTCCAATGGTGGAGATGGAGAGGGAGCCGGCGAAGGGGCTGGGGCGGTGGATAATAATCTGGAAGCGATGGTCAACCGGCGCCTGAGGCGGCAGGGAAGGAGTTGCAACGCGATTCGGGCCGAGTGACTGCTGCAACTGAAGCTGCCGATGGAGCGCGAACACAAGGGGGCTTGCTTGGTAGTGGACACTGAGCGCATTCACCCTAAGCCAACCGCCTTGATCACTTGCGCCCCAACAGACAATTGACGAACACTGCCCCATAGTCTGCTCTCATGCTGCTTTCAGTTGATATAATGACCGGCCTAGGTCAAACTCAGGCCGCAAACTTAGACCGTAAACGTACGTAGAAATCAGAGCAGGGAAAGGTCGAGTGCAGATTTTCCTGTAAAATGGGCGAGTGGGTGCATGCACAACAGTCATGGTGTCCAAGTTAAGCGGCCATCGGTATGACCGCAGGGTCCGTCTGTGTCTTCTGCTTCAAGGCTCCCAGTTGCTGCGTCAGCGCCGGTGTCATCTGCACCCCGCGCCAGGCGGCCGAGGCGTCCACCAG
>JAOACV010000704.1 GCA_026417675.1 Verrucomicrobiia bacterium | reverse complement strand
GCGATGGAGTTGCCGCTCGGCTCGGCACCGTCGTAGTCGTCCTTCATCCGCGCGATAAGGTCGCTCTGGCCCGGCGCGGTGAACCAGAAGCCGCCATCGGCCTCGTCGTGGAAACGGGCAATCATCGTGTTGGCCAAAGCGACGGCGTGCTCGATCCACTTCGGGTCAAACGACGCTTCATAAAGCTCCAGCAGACCTGCGATGAAGAACGCGTAGTCGTCGAGGAACCCCTCCACCTTCGCCTCGCCGTCGCGCCAGCGTCGCTGCAGCGTTTTCGTCTGCAGATCGTAGAGCTTCTCGATGACGAAGTTGGCCGCGCGCTCGGCAGCCGCGAGGTATTGCGGCTCGTCGAGCGTCTGCGCGGCGCGGGCCAGCGCGGCGATCATCTGGCCGTTCCACGCGGTGAGAATCTTGTCGTCGAGATGCGGCCGCACGCGCTTGCTGCGGACCTCGAACAACTTCTTTCTGGCCTCTTCGAGCCGTCGGCGCGCCAATTCCGGCGTCGTATTGAACGCTTTGGCCATCTGATCGAACGTGCGCGCGACGAACAGCACGTTGGCGTTTTGCGGCCCGTGGCCAGCCGGGGCGGTCCAGTTGCCTTGTTCCTCGCAGCCGAAATAGTAGCCGGCGAACTTTGCGTCCTCCTCGCCGAGCGCCTCGCGCAGTTCGTCCATCGTCCAGGCGTAGAATTTGCCCTCCACGCCCTCGCTGTCGGCGTCCTCGGCGGAGTAGAACGCGCCCTCCGGGTGCGTCAGGTCCCGCAGGACGTAGCGCGCAATGTCACGCGCCACGTCGCGGAAGAACGGATCGCGCGTGATCTGCCACGCCTCGCAGTAACTGACAAGAAGCTGCGCGTTGTCGTAGAGCATCTTCTCGAAGTGCGGCACGTGCCAGCGTTCGTCGGTGCTGTAGCGCGCGAAACCGCCCCCGATCTGGTCATACATGCCGCCCAGCGCCATCTGCCGCAGCGTGTGGGTCGTCATCTCCAGCGCCAACTCTTCGCCCGTGCGCGCCCAGTAGCGGAGCAGGAAGTTGAACTGCGCCGGGCGCGGAAACTTCGGCGCGCCGCCAAACCCGCCGTAGCGCTCGTCATACTGGTCGCGGAACTGTTCGTAGGCGGCGCGCAACACCGCCTCGCCGATCTCGCCCGCGCCGTCTCCACGCGACGCCGTCTCGCGGAGGAGCGCCTCAAGTTGTTCGCCTTGCTCGACGACCTTCTCGCGCTGCTGCTCCCAGACCTCGTGGATGCGTTCGAGGATTTGCTTGAACCCCGGCCGTCCGAACCTGCCGACTGGCGGGAAATAGGTGCCACCGTAGAACGGCTTCAGGTCGGGCGTCAGCCACGCGCTCAGCGGCCAGCCACCCTGGCCGGTCATCGCCTGCACGGCCGTCATGTAAATCCAATCCACGTCGGGCCTTTCCTCGCGGTCCACCTTGACCGGCACGAACCAGCGGTTGAGCACGGCGGCAATTTCGGCGTCCTCGAAACTCTCATGCGCCATCACATGGCACCAGTGGCAGGTCGAGTAACCGATGCTGAGGAAGATCGGCTTGTTTTCGCGGCGCGCCTTCTCGAACGCCTCCGCGCCCCACGGATGCCAGTCCACAGGATTATGCGCGTGTTGCAGCAGATACGGGCTTTTCTCCAGCGCGAGCCGGTTGGGTTTGCGCTCAGCGGTCATTGTGTGCATTCGATTCGCGGTCTTCTTGGTTGTGTTGCCGGGCCAACCATCCATGCGCCCAGGCATCCCAGAGCGTTCGTCCATTGAACCTTCAAGCGCCCCACACTCGACCACGGGAGCAAGGCGGTCAAGCAGGGTAATCCGTCCGCGATTCCGGCCAATCCTCGCTGCTTGTGCCGCGCTATCGCGCCCGGTAAAGTCGCGGGTGATGAGCGAGACGGCGCGCCAACCTTTTTTCAGCGTAATGATGCCGGTCTATAACCACGCGCAGTTTGTGGGGCCGGCCATCGAATCGGTGCTGGCGCAGACATTTCCCGACTGGGAACT
>JAOACV010000703.1 GCA_026417675.1 Verrucomicrobiia bacterium | reverse complement strand
CAGCGACAACAGGGGCGCATCGGTGGCCGCGATCAAGATGTTCATCTGGTAGAACGCCGGCGTTTGGGGCAGCTGGCTGAGCGGCACGTTGTCCAGGCGCACATCCACTTTTTCTTCCATCCACGTCGTCCAAACCGCGTTGTTGGTCGCCAGGAAATCCACGGGCGGGCGCGAGCTGGCGCAACCTGTCAGCGCGAGGATTGCCAGTGCATACCAACCGTTGAGTTTCATCGTCTTGCGATTGCGTTGCAGCATCACCGCCTCCGGCGGCGGCTCGGCACAAATGATACGCCACCGACCGCGCCAGTCCAGCCGGTGTTCTACGGATGCTGTCTCGCGACGAAACCTTCCCGTGTTTGCGTAACCTGCCGGGGTTCAGGCAGCCTCAAAAATCGCCGTTGTCCAGCAAGCGGATTAGCTCGGCCAACTCGCGAATGGTCGGGCCGGACCAATGGCCAGGGCCGCCGCGTTCCATCAGCACCGCCCGCATTCCGACGGCGGTCGCGCCGAGCACATCGTCACGGTAACTGTCGCCCACGTGGATCACTTCGCGAGGATCGCCCACACCGAGAGCAGTCCGCGCCGCGTCGAAGATGGCGGGATGGGGTTTCTCGACCCCAACTTCGCAGGAGATGACCACGGCGTCCAGCAGCGGCATCAACCTCAACTCCTCAAGGACCTGCCGCAGGCGATGGTCCCAGTTGGACAACAGACCGGTCTTCAAACCGCGTTGTCGGACGGCTGTCAGCGTTTCGCGCGCGTCGGGAAACAGTCGCCAGACGGTTGCGTGGGCGAATAGATGGTAGAGTTCCTCGAAATACGCCGCGCGATCCCGCAACCGCACCCCCGCCAGCTCCAGCGTTTGAAACACCATGTCGCGCCACCATTCGCGCTGGCTGACGTTGCCTGCCTTGCCGGCGACCTCAGGATGATGACACGCGCGCCATGCCTCGCGAAACGCCGTCTCCATCGCCTCCGCGCTCACGCTCGCGCCGTGACGGCGCGCGGCCGCGGCGTAGATTTCGCCGACGGACGGGTGCGGGTAAAGCAGCGTGCCGCCCGCGTCGAAGGTCACCGCGCGAAGTTTCATTGATTCAGTCCCGCCTCGACACGGCGGCCTTCCAAAAGCGCCAGCGCCTCGCCGACCAGGTAGAGCGAGCCGGTTACCACGACCACGCCGTCGCGATGGCGCGTTTCCTCCAGTGCCGCGGCGAGCGTGTTGGCATTGCGCGCGGGCACTTGCGGCGCGGCACGGCGGCAGACCTCCGCCAGCTCGACCGGGTTGGACGTGCGCTCGCTCGGCACGCGCACAGTGAGCACCTCCGTCGCGCCGGGCGCCAACGACCGGCAGAAAGCTTCGCAGTCCTTGTCGCGCAAAATGCCGAGGATGATCGTCAACGGCTGTTTTCCGAAGTGTTGCTGCAAGGTCGCCCGCAGCGCGTCGGCCGCGGCCGGATTGTGCGCGCCATCCACCACCAGCATGGGCTTGCCTGGAAAAATCTGGAATCGTCCCGGCCAATAAGTCGCCGCGAGCCCCTGACGCAGCACCTCATCTGAAGCCTTGATCGCAACTCGCGCCGCGGCCACCGCCGTCGCCGCGTTCAACGCCTGATGCGGCCCCAGCAACGGCACGATGCAATCGAGGCCGTTGATGCGAACGCGCTGGCCGCCGTCGCCCTCGCCAAGATCGCGATAGTCCTCGCGCCGGACGAGGGTGAGCGGCGCGCGCGCCCGTTCAATGCCCGTATCTACGAAGGCTTTCCGGTGCGAAGCTGGGACCGCTGGCTCGACGAGCGCCAGCCCCACGTGTTCGTCCAGCCTCTGCCCGAGGCCGGCGCGGCTCCGGTCGAGCCGCGAAGCCTGCTCGCTGGCACGCGCCTGATCGCGGAGCCGGGTTTTGGCGGGCGACAAACCGACGGAGCGCCGCAGCTCGACGCGACGTGGACGCCGGACGGCAAGGGCGTGGTGTTCGTAGCCAGTACCGACCTCCACCGGTCCGCTCACTCGTTCAC
>JAOACV010000702.1 GCA_026417675.1 Verrucomicrobiia bacterium | reverse complement strand
TGTGTATAAGAGACAGGAACCGACCGCCGGACAGGTGACGTCGGTGTCCGAAAAGCAGATTGAAGACCTCAACGCGCAAGACCTGCCATCGGCCCTGCGGCGCACGCCGGGCGTGGTGGTCTCGCGGTTCAACCCCATCGGCAGCTTCGGCGGGGCCGAAGGAGGCGCGGTGTTCATCCGCGGCCACGGCAGCTCACGGCCGGGCGCGGAGATTCTGACGGCGATTGACGGGGTGCCGCTGTATGTGGGGTTGTGGACTCACCCGTTGATGGACACGTTCAGCGTGGACACGGTGGACCGGATTGACGTTTACAAGGGCGCGCAGCCGGTGTTGTTCGGCAACATGGCCAGTGCCGTCATCAACATCATCCCCAAGCGGAAACAGGAAGAAGGTTTCACCACATCCATCGAAGGCGCCCGCGGTTCTTACAACACGTGGATCGAAACGGCCGAGCATGGCGGCAAGGTGGATGGGTTCGACTATTATCTCATCCAAAGCTATCGCACTTCGGATGGCCACCGCGACTATGCCGACGGGGAGGTTCGAAGCATGTTCGGGCGCGTCGGCTACACGTTCAACGAGAACTGGGACGCAAGCATCCTCTTCAACAAGACCGAAAGCTGGGCGCATGATCCCGGCCCCGATGCAAAGCGCGTGGGAACGGCCAAGGCATACCGAAACGGCAGATTCAGCGTGGACGACAATTTCACGATTTGGAAGGTTTCCAACCGCTATGACGTGGCCGAAGGCTATGTGAAGTTCTATTGGGACGATGGCGACATAGACTGGGAAAACCAATACAACACCACCACGAAGAAAAACACCTCGGACACGCTGACCGACTATGACAACTACGGCATGAAGGCCCGTGAAATCTTCCGCCTCTGGCCGGGCGGCGAGGTGCTCACCGGCGTGGACGTGGACTACATCAGCGGCAAAGCGAAGTTCATCACCGTGCCGAAGAGCGGGCCGAAACTTCAGCGCTTCGACCGGGAAACATTCCGCATCGTCTCGCCGCATACGGCGGTCACTCAACGGTTTGATCTGGCCGAAGACATTCATCTTACGCCGTCGGTCGGGTTCCGTTACTACAACCATGACTACTTCAAGGAGGATGAAGTCGCGCCGCAGGCGGGGCTGTTGTTCGGCGTCAAGGACACGGAGTTTCACGCGAACTTCGCGCGCAACGTGAATTATCCCGGCGTCTTCGCCCTAGCCCAGAGCGCCATCTTCCTGCCCGGAGAGAACAAAGAAAGCGAGTTGAAGGCCGAGGAAATTGACCACTATGAGGTGGGCGTCAGCCAGCGTTTCGGCAAGCTGGTGAAGGCGGACCTCGATTTGTTCTATGATGCCGGCGACAATCGCATCGTCACGGCGAAGGACGGTTCCATTACCGCGTGGAAGAACATCGGCAAATATCGCTCCGAAGGTATTGAAGCCACGGTTACGGTGACGCCGGTGAAGGACCTCGCGCTGTTCGCCGGCGCCACTTACCTGAGGCACGATCCCAGCGACCTGCCGTATTCGCCGCGATGGAGCGCCAGCTTTGGGGTGACTTACCGCTTCCTGAAGTATTTCCAGATCAGCCTCGATGCGTCGTATGTGGACGAGCAGTATGTCGCGTCTCGCGGCCGTTCCGCCACGGCCGTCAACACTGACCAAGTGGATGACTATTTTCTGTTGTCGGGGAAGTTGACGTATGACTTCCAACTGCCGTTCTGGAACATGAAAGGCCAGGTGTTCCTCGCCGGCGAAAACCTGACGAACACCTACTACGAACAGCGGAACGGTTACCCCATGCCTCGCATCAACGGCATGGGCGGCGTCAAGCTGAAGTTCTAACGAATCGCTCCGGCCGCTAGGACAGGTCCGGTTACGACGGTGTGGTGAGAAACAGGGTTTGCGATTTGCGACTGCCGTTCGTCCCCGTCGCACCGCGCGAACGCATGATTTCCAATACGCAGGCTTGATATGAGCCGCGTCCTGTCGAGAATCAATAGAAGTATGGATT
>JAOACV010000701.1 GCA_026417675.1 Verrucomicrobiia bacterium | reverse complement strand
GCTGTGGCTGGTCGACAACCCGCCGCACCACCCGCACGGCGACTTCGGCATCCGTGACGGCCTGGCCGACCGCGACGCGCTGCCGCGGCTGACGTGGAGCAGGATCTCCGGCACAAATTGGAACACCGCGCTGATCTTGTCCGTGATCGTCTCGGTCGGATGGTAATGGCCGGTGTCGAGCGTGAACAGCTTCTGCCGCGATACAGCGTAGCCGAGGTAATACTCATGCGAGCCGACTGTGTAGCTTTCGCAGCCGATGCCGAACAGTTTGCCCTCCACCGAATCGCGATTGAGCGCCGGGTCAATCTTCACACCGAAGATCTCGTCCAGCGAGTGCGTGAGCCGCTTGCGCGGGCCGATGCGGTCCACGGGGATGTCCTTCATGCCGTCGGGAATCCAGAAGTTGGTGATGCAGGTTTTGCCCAGCGCCTTGCCAATGGCCGCGCCGATTTTGCGGCAGGCGATGCCGTGGTCCACCCAGAACTGGCGGATGCCCTTGTCGGGATGCGAGAGTGTGAAGTTATCCGCCGCCTTCGGATGCGAGAAGAACGTCGGGTTGAAGTCCAGGCCGATGCCGAGTTTTTTCGCCCACTCGATCCAGCCTTTGAAATGCTTCGGCTCGATCTCGTCGCGGTCCACCTTCTTGCCGCCGAACTCGCCGTAGAACGCGTGCAGGTTAAACCGATGCTTGCCGGGGATCAGCGACAGCGCCTTCTCCGCGTCGGCGCGCAGTTCCTCCGGCGTGCGGGCCTTGCCGGGGTAGTTGCCCGTGGCCGCGAGGCCGCCGCCGAGGCCCGTGCCGAGCTTCTCAAACCCGCCCACGTCGTCGCCCTGCCAGCAGTGCAGTGAGACTGGGACCGATTCCAGCCAGCGGATGGCTTTATCGGTGTCCACACCCACCTCGGTGTAGCGTTCCTGCGCGAGCTTGTAGGCGGCTTCGATGTTCTTGGCGGTCATAAAAATCCTTTTCCTTGGTGATGAACGGGCGAGACTTTTGCCGGATTCCCCGGCCCGAGGCAAGCCCTATCCTGCCGCAGAATGAAAAGCCCGCGGCTGCCTATTTTCGGCGAGGCGCCGATTCAGGTCGTCTTCGAAGTAGCCTCGCCGCTGGCTGTCAGATCAACGGCATGAGCGCAACGCGTGCGCCGCACGACGATTTCGCGGGCGATGTCGGTCTCCAAAGCCAGTTCGGTCTCGCCAACGCGGACGATGAACGAGGGGCGTTTCTGCAACAGCACCAACCGGCTGCCAGGCACCAGACCATAGATGGCCAGGGTGTTGCGGCGCGAAACCTTCTCGGAGTTTAGGCTCACCAGTTCCGCGTGCTCGCCTTCCTCCAGTTCCGGCAGCGAGAACAGATCACGCGGCGGTTTGGGCGGTTCATGGCGCGAGAGGAGCCGTTTCCACCAAGACACGACGGGCGGCTCCGGGGGAAACTCGTAGCAGCAGTTCGGGCAACTGATGAGGTTACACGATTTGCTGAGCGGACAGCCGCGCGCGCAAGGCGTATCGGCCCTGGCGAACTCGAAGCCGCAGAGCGGACAGCGGATGTAATCGTCGCGTGGCGCGGTCATGTCAGCGGTGTGTTCAGTTGGGGCCGTCCCTCACGCGGGCCTTCTCCCCGCCTTGCGGCGAGAAGGAGAAACTTTGGATAGGATGCTTCACACCCCGCATGAAACGCCGATGAACCGTAGCCGCCGACGCGAGGAGGAGGAAAGATCGCAGTTCGAGAGGCGGCCGCCTCCTTACGTCGGCGGCTACGAGACGTCTGAAACAGGCGAGCTAGACCATCGCCGTTACTCGCCAAACAGCGAGCGCACTTGGTGCAGCCAATGGTTTCCCACTCCCCTCGCTTGTGAGGGGAGTGGGCCAGAGTGAGGGGAGTTGTCCGCGAGTTACATTGCATGGCCGAAACTTCAGAGACCGGTCCAGTGCGCGAGTTGATGGACGAGACCGCCGATGCCGAAGGCGAGCACGGTGACGATGGCGGCGATAACGAGGGCGGCCCTGCGC
>JAOACV010000700.1 GCA_026417675.1 Verrucomicrobiia bacterium | reverse complement strand
ATGCGGCACAAACCCGACGCGCATGTCTTGCTCGGCGCGATCGGCGCGTTTGGCCTGCTTCAACAACTCCTCCCGGAGGTTTATCACGACACGGTGAAGTGGACCGATATTTTCAGCGACCCGCGCCTCTATCAAACCGCCGCGGTGGAGGCGCCCGAACAGACGCGATAAAGCAATCCAATCATCATGCAAACCAACCGACGCGAGTTCTTCAAGAGGTCCACCAAGGTCGCCATCGCGGGCACGCTGGGGACGGTCGTTCCCGGCGCGAAAGCCAGCCCCGGACCGAAACTCCCCACGCTGGCTGAGGCCGACGTGGTTGTTTGCGGCGGCGGCACAGCGGGCATCGCCGCGGCCTATTGCGCGGCGCGACAGGCGCAAAGGTCATCCTCCTGGAACGCTGGCCGAGCCTCGGCGGCATGGCCACCAACGCGCTCGTCAATATCTGGCACACCAGCGACCGCAGGAAACAGGTCATCTTCGGCTTCGTGCAGGAGGCCATTGATCGCGCCGGCGCATTCATCCATCGCTATCCCGACTACCCGAGGCGCCCGGAAACGCACTGGTTCGACCCCGAAGGCATGCGCGTGGTCTTCTGGCGGATGCTGAAAGACGCCGGCGTGCGCGTCGTCTGCAACCTCACCGCCATCGAGTCGCTCGTCACCGACGGCCGCATCCGCGCCGTGCTGGTGGACACCAAAACCGGCCGCAAAGCGGTGCGCGGCAAAATCTTCATTGACGCCACCGGCGACGGCGACGTGGCCGCCAACGCGGGCCTGCCGTTCGATTTCGGGCGAGCGAGCGACGGCCGCGTGCAGGGCATGACGATGATCTACTGCCTGTGCGGCGTGGACCCAGCCGCTGTCCGCGCCGCGGCGCCAGAAGTGCGCGAGCAGGTTCTTGAGCAGATGAAAAAACTTCGCGATGAAGGGAAGTTCCCACAGTTCCTTGAAGCCGGGGCCAAATACGTCCTGAGCAGCGCGAAAAACGACACCCCCTACAACATGGTTCCCGCGGCCGGCAACCCGCTGGACGAAGAGGAACTCACGCGTCTCTCGATGGAGGCGCGCGAACACGTGTTCCAAATCGTGGACCTCTGGCGGCGCGAGATGCCCGGCTTCGAGAAGGCGCAGGTGGCCCAGATGGGCCACAGCATCGGCATTCGCGAGTCGCGGCGCATCCGCGGGCTGAAAACGCTCGACGGCCCGATGGTCGTCAGCGCCGCCAAACAGCCCGACGCCATCGGCCACGGGTTCTGGATGATAGACATCCACGACCCGAAAGGCAGCGGCCACACGACATGGGTTGACCAGAAGTCGGAGATGATGCCGCCAGTTGGCGAAAGTTATCACATCCCGCTGGGCATGTGTCTGAACGACAAGATTCCCAACCTCGCCGTCGTCGGCCGCTGCGCGTCCACCACGCACGAGGGTCTCGCCTCCGTGCGCCTGCAATCGCACTGCATGGTCATGGGCCAGGGCGTCGGCACCTGCGCCGCCCTCTCGCTGGCCGCCGGCGTGGACATGGCCAAGTTCGACGTGCGCAAGCTGCAAGCGCAGTTGCGCAAAGACGGTGTCTATCTCCAGGATGTGCCGTGAATGGCCATCGTGTGAAATTTGGCGGCCTGCAACGGCCCCGCTCGCGATGACAGGACACTTTTAACAGGTTACCCGCCTCGCCCTCCTTTGCTCAGCCGCCGCCAAACGCGCCTAAGAGCGCATCGTCTTCGCACGATTCAATCTTAACTGGCCGCGCGCGAACGCGTGCGGTTCACGTAAGCCTATGCGCCGTCGGTCTGCACACCGACGCGGGCGGTCACCCTCACCCGGCAATCATGCGGCGCGGGTGCAGCGCCACGTTGTCAAACCAGCAGCCGTCGTTCTTGGTGAGCTGGCTGGTGACGTTTAGCGGCAGAACCAGCTTGCTTGCGCCGGGCGGGAACACGAAGGCATTGTCCTCCTGCCTTTGCATCCAAGCGCCGTCTTTCCGCTGCCAACGAACAACCAAGGTGGAG
>JAOACV010000006.1:13342-16676 GCA_026417675.1 Verrucomicrobiia bacterium | reverse complement strand
GAGGAAGAGCGCATGCGATAGCTTCATAATGGCTGTAGTGTCGCAGGCGGGCGGCCTCCCGGCAACATCCAAAAACACTGCAACCAATCAGAAATCCCAAGACTGCAAGAGATTCCGGTGGATCGCGTCTTCCGAACGCGATTCGCCGGAAGCACGGACCAACCGGTTCTGCGACGGCGCCAATCAAAGCCGCGCCACACGCATCGTTACGGTGCCGCGCCAGGGTTGGCTCGGTTCGAGCAGGGCAAAGCCGGTGTCGGGCACCCCGCGGGCGTGGAGGTTGAAGGCGTCGGTTACGCAGGTGTATGGCTCAAAGCAGATTACGCTGCGCTTCTGCGGCGCATAGACCACCCAGTGCGCGAAGCGGCGGTCGGCGTGCATGGTAACCTCGTATTTCGAGTCGGGATCGCGCAACACGCAGGCCGAGCCGCGCTCGTCGAGTTCGGTCGCGGTGAACACATTGTCGAGATACGTCTCCCCCAGCGCCCGTAGTTGCAGCCATTCCAGCGACGGCACTCGCTTGCCAGTCGGAATGCAGTCAGGCGTCAGTTCCAGTTGCTCACGGCAGGGGATTCGTATCTGGCAACGGCCGCGCGCGCCCGCCGGCGTCAGCGGCAGCGGATGATACGGATGCACGCCGAACCCAAAAGGCATCGGCTCCTTGCCCAAGTTCTCCGCCACCGCGTCCATGGCCAGTGACAAGCCTTGCAGGCGATAGGTCGCCGTGAGCTTGCATGGCCACGGCCAGCGTTCCCGCAGCGCGCCGAGGGCGGGCAGCGTGAGAATGAAATCGCCGATCGCGCCGCCGCGGATGACAAGGATGCGCGGTGGGTCCGGCAGCGTCATCAGTAGGCGAAGACTCCCAGCAGGATGAGGAACACGCCGAACCCGCAGCCGGCGGCGCAGAGCGCGCGGGTGCGGCGATCGCTGGCGGTGGACCACTCGATCATGTCGCGCATGCGCCAGGGCGCGACGGTGAACCACATGCCCATGACGGCCCACGCATACGCCAGCACGGTCATCACCAGCCGCCACGGGGTCTCGATCTGGTTGGCGGCGTCCACCGTGATCTTCGCGAAGAACAGCAGCAGAATGGCCAGCCCGCGCGCGGCGAGAAAATCGAAGCGCAGCACGATCATGCCGACATAGACGCCGAGCAGGAACGTGATCACGACCGACTTCGGCAGCGCCATGCCTTCCTCGTTGGCGAGGTGGACGATGAGGATGCTCCAGACCAGCGCGATGGTGAGAAAGACAATGCCGGGCCAGACGGCGCGCGGAAACTTCCGCATGACCTCGCGGAACTTCACGGGGTTGATCACACCCGGCAGGCGCGTCGCAATGGCGAGCACGCCGACGATGATGGCGACGGCCTTGAGTGGAACGAAGTAGTAATACATGCCGTCCTGTGATGGCCGATTCGCCGGCTCAAGTCAACTCGCCATACAGCGTGTGGGCCGTGGCCCGGGTGATTCGGACCGGCAGCAGCCGGCCGCGATCGGCGCGACCAGCCTGGAAAAACACCAGCCGGTTGCAGCGCGTGCGCCCGCACATGCGGCCCTCGACCTTGCGGGACTTCGGCTCGCCCTCCACCAGCACTTCCAGCACGCGCCCGACGAGGCGCTGGTTGCGGCGCAGCGAGACGCGCTCCATCAGCTTTAGCAGCTTCTGATGCCTTCGCTCGATCTCGGCTTGGGTGACCTGGCCGGCCATCGTCGCCGCGGGCGTGCCGCTGCGGCGCGAGTATTTGAACAGGAACGCGCTGTCGAATTGAAGGTCCTCGACCAACTGTAACGTCCGCTCAAAATCCTCCTCCGTCTCGCCGGGGAACCCGACGATGAGGTCGGTGGAGAGGGCGATGTCGGGCACGCGCTCGCGCAGCCTGGCGACGATGCGCTTGTATTTCTCGACCGAGTAACCGCGCCGCATGGCCTTCAAGATGCGGTTGCTGCCGCTCTGCGCGGGCAGGTGGACGTATTCGCAGAGTTTGGCGAGCCGCCCGAAGCACTGGATCAGATCGTCGCGAAACCCCTGCGGATGCGGCGAGGTGAACCGGATGCGCTCCACGCCCGGCTCGGCGTTGACCGCCTCCAGCAACTGCACGAACGGCGACCGGCCGTTGCGAATCGGGATGATGTCGCGTCCGTAGCTGGGGACGATCTGGCCGAGCAGCGTGATCTCCTTCACGCCGCGCGCGGTCAGTTCGCGGATCTCGGCGAGAATGTCCTCCATGGGCCGGCTGCGCTCACGGCCGCGCGTGACGGGGACGATGCAGAAGCTGCACGACAGGTCGCAGCCTTGCATGATCGAGACGAACGCCGTCGGCCTGGCCTCAGGCGCCAGGTGGGGGCGAATGGTGTTCTCGCTGCCGGGCTCCTCCTCGATGTCGGTGATCGGCTGGCGCGCGCCGCGCAGCAATTGGTCCACGTAATCAGGGACCTTGTGGAACTTCTGCGTGCCGACCACCAGGTCGAGGGCCGGCAGCCGCTCGTGCAGCGTGGCGCCGGCGCGCTGGGCCATGCAGCCCATGAAACCGAGCACGACCGCGGGTCTCTTGCGCTTCAGCCGGGCCAGCAAGCCCATCTTGCCGAGGGCCTTTTGCTCGGCCAGATCGCGCACGGAGCAGGTGTTGAGCAGGATCACGTCCGCGTCGTCCTCGGAGGAAACCAGCGCGTAGCCCCGGTCGCGCAACATGGCGGCGACGGCCTCGCTGTCGCGCTCGTTCATCTGGCAACCGTAGGTCTTGATGAAAACTCTCTTCATTCGCAAAGCCTGAATCCGGCGCGCCAGCGGTCGTCTTGACTGCCGCCGCTGACTTGGGATTGCTCGGGCCGAGTCATCTGGTGCACCTCCGCTGGCGCCGCGCAAGAAATTTTTTGCGCGGTCCCCCGGCGCGCGGCCGGCAGGGCATGTCGCCCGCCGAACGGCCTGCCGCATTGCTTCCGCTCGGGCGGCCCGCTACGCTTGGTGCGTGCGCTTGATGCTTCTGTTGCTGACCGCCCTGGCGTTGCGGCTCGGTTTTGTCTTTGGCGGCCTGCCGGCGATCGAACCGCGGCTCGCGCTGCGCTATGACGCGGACAACTACACGGCCATCGCGGCGTCCATCTGGCGCGGCGAGTGGACCGACGTCGAGCGCGGCCCCGTCTATCCTCTCTTGGTGGCCGCGTGCGGCGGGTCGCTGACGGTGGTGCGCGTGGTCCAAGCGGTCGTGGACACCGTGACGGTGCTGTTGCTGTTCCTGTTGGGCCGGCGCTGGTGGAACCAACGGCTTGGTCTCGCGGCGGGCTGGCTCTACGCGCTCTATCCGCTGGCGTGGTGGCGCGTCGGCTTCGTC
>JAOACV010000006.1:0-13332 GCA_026417675.1 Verrucomicrobiia bacterium | reverse complement strand
GAGATCGTGCTGGCGTTTTTGCTGACGCTGACCATCGCATGGTGGCAACGGCCGGTGGCATCCGGCGTCGGGTTGGGCTTGGTCAACCTTTGCAAGCCAAGTTACCTGCTGCTGCCGTTGCTCCGACCGTGGTGGAGACCGGGGCGGAGGGCTTATCTGGTGACGCTGGCGGTGATGCTCGCGGTGATCGCGCCGTGGTCGGTGCGAAACTACATGCTGACCGGGGAGTTTCTGCCGGTGGGCACCGAACGCGGCGGGTTCACCGCGTATGTCACCAACTGGGGGCCGACCGGCGGCGATTGGGAAAACAACAAGCCACTCTGGCAGGCGGAACTTGACCGCATCCGCCGCGAGAACGCCCATCTGAATCCGGTGCAGCTTGACCGGCTCTTCTACCGGCTGACGGCGCGGAACATCCTCGCCGAGCCGGGCCACGCGCTGGCGATGTTTGCGCGCAAGGCTTGGATGTTCTGGTTTGTCAACGCATCAGGCCGATTGTGGTGGGCGGTGACGCTCGTGCAACTGGCCTACCTCGGCCTCGCCATCGGCGGTGCCCTGCAACAGCGACCGCCTGCTGTGCTGTGGACGGTGGTGCTCTACACGTGGGCCATCCACACGCTGGTCATTGCCGACGTGCGGTTCGCGCTGCCGGTGATGCCGTGCGTGTGCCTGATGGCNGCTGGAGTCTTTTCCTATGGCCGAAAGTAGCCCACCACTGCTTGCGTCCTGGTTGCCGCGTCTGGCGCTGCCGTCTGTCATCGTCGTCGGTCTGGCGTGCGGTTTGATCGGGATTGATTGGGGTCTGCCCTCCGCGCGGCGCGTGGCGCTGTTGGGCGAAAGCGTGAACAAGGTGCGCGATGAATTGTCAGCTCGCACGGCGCGAGAGCTGGGCGTGCGCGACCGGCACGCCGCGATGCTGACGATGCAGCCGGCGGAGGAAGACCTCGATCTGCCACGGCTCGTGCGTCGTTACCTGCTTTTCACCGATTCGCCCGACGAGGGACTCACGCTGTTGGGACTGGCGAACTTCAAGCCGCGGCAGCTCGACTTCAACCCGCGCATGGTCGAATACGGCGGCCTGCACGTCTATGGAGTCGGCGCGGCGATGACGCTCGCGCATCTGCTCGGCTTTGGTCGCATCTGCGGCGAGGGGGTCCACTACGCCGACCACCCGCAGGACATCGCCCGTCTCTACATCGCCGGTCGTGTGCTCATGGTCCTCTACAACATCGGCATCGCCGTGCTCCTTTTCTTCTTTGGCCGCGAAATCGCCGCCGGCGCGCCGCGCTCCCTGTGCGGATGGTCCGCCGCGCTCCTCTGGCTTCTCTCGCCGCTCTCGCTGTCCTTCTCGCACTTCGTCAACCCGCATCTGCCGGCGGGGTTCTATGGCACGCTGGCGGCGTGGCTGGCGTGGCGCGCGGGCGCGTCGGGCAGCCGTCGCGCGTGGTTCGGCGCTGCGGCGGCCGGCGGGGCGGCGACGGCGTGTGCGCTGAATACTATCGTCACCCTGTTCGCGCCGTTTCTGATCGCCGCGCTGGGTCTCCACGCCTCCATGCGCGCCGCGAAAGAGTTCACGGTTCCGAACTACCTCGCGCAGCTGGCGCGGCCGGTCGGCCTCGCGGTGTTGGTGGCGGGGGCGTTTTATCTGGCGTTCAATCCCTACTTCTTCGCCAACCTCGATGTGTTGCGCGAGGAGTTGGCCGGCTATCGCCAGGTGCGCGAACCTGCGGTCGGATTGCTGGGGCCATTGTTCTACGTGGCGGGAGCGTTGCCGAGCACACTGGGCTTGGTCGGCGTGGCGACGGCTGTCTTCGGCGCGGCGCGCCTGTGGCGGGAGTCCGCCGCGCGGGGCCGCGCCATGGCGACCTATGCGGCGGTCGGGCTGGTGTTCACGGCCTGGCTGATGGGATCGGAGGCCGGCCAGGCGCACACGGTCCGGTTCGCGACGTTCTTGGTGCCGCTGCTGTGCGTGTTCATCGCGGCGGCGCTGACCGGTTCGTGGCCGCGTCTGGCGCGCGCGGTGGTGGCGGGGTTGATCGGGCTGGGCGCGATTTGCGCGGCAGGCGTTTATCTGACGAGTTTCACGCGGACTTCGCGGGATGATGCGGGCGAGTTCATCTGCCGCGAGGTGCCCGCGGGCAGCGCGATAGGCGCGCCGAGGTCGCCCGGACCCTATGAGATGCCGGCGTTTGACTTCAGTCGGCTGCGGTTGGTGAGCGACCCGCGCGCGCCGCGCGATTATGTCGTGCAAGTTGAGGAACGTGCCGCGCCTTCGCCGCCGGCGGGGTTTGAATTGATGCAGAGTTTCCCGGCCAGCGGCGTGCATCCGCCAACGCCGCTGTCGTTTTCCGGGCGGTTTGTGCGCCTCTATCGGCGCGCAGGGGGCGGCGGCGGTTGATTCACCGCCGCGCCTACTTCTGCTTCACGTCGTAGCAATAGACCAGTTCTTGGTCGCGCAGATACAGCTTGCCGTTGGAGATGACCGGGTGCGTCCAAATCCTGCCCCTGGGACTGCGTTTCTGCGACTGCGGGCTGAGTTGGAAACGTCCGTGTTCTTCCCAACCCTTCGGCGAGACGGAGATCAGGACCACCGTGCCGCTTTTCTCTTCGAGGCAATAGAACATCCCGTCGGCGCAGGCGATGGCGCCCTTGGTGAGGGCCTGCTTCTCGGCCCAGACCTTCTCGCCGGTCTTGAAGTCCTGGCAGACCCAGCCTTCCTTGTCGGAGAAGCCGTAGAGATGGTCGCCGACCAGGATGACGCCGCCGTGATGGTTGACCATGACGGTGTTGCTGAACACCTCGGTGACCTCGTTATTCGGGCCGAGCTTGATCTTTTTGCAGCCGATGCCGTAGCCGGAGGACACATAGACGCAGCCGTCGCGGAAGATCGGCGTCGGCACCACGGCGACCTTGCCGGGCCAGTCGCTTTGCCAGAGCAGTCGGCCGTCCTTCGCGGCGATGCCGAAGACGTGCTGCATCGTCAACTGGATGTATTGCCGGGCGCCGTTCCAGTCGGCGACGATGATGGAGGAATACTCGGCGGTGTCCGTGATGTCCTTGGACTGCCAGATCAGCTTGCCGGTCATCTTGTCGAGTGCGACCATCGCGCCCTGCGGTCCGCCGGGGGTGCAGACGACTTGGCGGCCGTCCACCAAGGGCGATTCCGCGTAGCCCCACTTGGGGACCCGGCCGGCAAAATCGCTCATCGTGCATTTCCAAAGCAGCTTGCCGCCCGCCGCCTCGGCGCAGACGAGACTGCCTTGGCCGCTGAGCGCATACACGCGGTCGCCGTCCACCGTCGGCGTGCCGCGCGGCCCGCCGCCCCAGGCGTTCTCAAACATCGCGCCCATCTCGGTCGCCCAGAGCTGCTTGCCCGTGTGGGCGTCCAGCGCGATCAGGAACTCGGTATTGCCGCGCGCGCCCATTGTGAAAAGCTTGCCGCCGACGATCGAGAAACCGGAGTAACCGAGGCCGGCGTCGTTGAAGACCCAGAGCTGCTTCGGTCCGCCCGCCGGCCATTTCTTCAACAGGCCGGTCTCCTTTGACACGTCGGTGCGGTCCGGCCCGCGCCACTGCGGCCAGTCAAAACCCGCGCCCATTGCCTGCGCGCCGGCGAAAAGCACGGCGCCCAACACTGTGATTTGAGTAACGATGTTTCGCTTCATGTTTGTAATCGTGCCTTCTGATGGTTTCGGTTGGCCGGCTATTCAAATGATCTTCGGCCAAAAAGCCAGCCAATACTGACAGCAATCGCAACATCTCCATGGCATACACTCGCCGTGACCACGCCCGCTCCCTACTTCTTTCGGCAGAAAGCCGACCGGCGCGAGCACGTGGCCGAGGATCGGGCGTCGCCGGCGGGTTATGGCGCGCAAGACGCGCTTCGGCCCGCGCAATCAACTAAGCGGGGTCCACGGCGGCGCTGTTTTGCGCCGTCCTTTCCGCTTGCGGCAGGTCTGACACATCGGCTACAAGTGCGCCCGGCGTATTGATGGCAACCATCATCTGACAAACCATTCACCGGAGAACAACGATGGCCTTTGACGAAATCACCTCTCAAGCTCGACCGCTGACCCGCCGCGATTTCCTCGCCGTGGCCGGCGCCGCGGCGGTCACACCCGCCCTGGCGCAGGCTCAAGCGCCTGACGGGCCGAAGATCAAACTCGGCCTCATCGGGTGCGGCGGCCGTGGCAAGTGGATCGCCGACCTCTTCGTGCAGCACGGCGGCTACACCATCACGGCCTGCGCGGACTATTTCGAGGACCGCGTGAACGAGGCCGGCAACAAATTCCAGATTCCCGCCCACTGCCGGTTCACCGGCCTGAGCGGCTACAAGAGGCTGATGGAGGCCGGCGTGGACGCCGTGGCCATCGAAAGCCCGCCCTACTTCCATCCCGAACAGGCCGAGGCCGCCGTCGCCGCGGGCAAGCACGTCTTTGTCGCCAAGCCCCTCGCGGTGGACGTGCCCGGCTGCCAGACCATCGCCCGCCTCGGCAAGCTGGCGACCGAGAAGAAGCTCTGTTTTCTGGTGGACTTCCAAACCCGCGCCAACGAGTTCTACATCGAGGCGCTCAAGCGCGTCCACGCCGGCGCGCTCGGCACGTTCTGCTTCGGCGAGGCGTGGTATCACTGCGGCCCGCTGCGCGACCGCGGCGCCAGCCCCGACGTCGAAGGCCGCCTGCGCGACTGGGCGCACGACCAGCGCCTCTCCGGCGACATCATCGTCGAGCAAAACATCCATTCGCTCGATGTGATGAACTGGATCATGCGCGTGCCGCCGCTGCGATGCACCGGCACGGGCGGCCGCAAGAGCCGTCTCATAGGCGACACATGGGACAACTACACCTGCGTCTTCGAATATCCCGACAACGTCGGCTTCACGTTCAGTTCGTTCCAAGCCAAGATGTTCGGCGCCAAGGGCGGCATCGTCGCGAACATGTTCGGCTCCAAGGGCGTCCTGTTGACCGAATACGGCGGCGAGGTGATGATCCGCGGCGATGCCGACAGCTTCTATCGCGGCGGCAAGACCAGCGCGATCTACAAGGAAGGCGCCTGCGCCAACATCGCCACGTTCTACAAGAGCATCACCGGCAAGAACTACGCCAACCCGACCGTCGCGCCGAGCGTGCAGAGCAACCTCATCGCCATCCTCGGCCGGACCGCCACCCGACGCAAAAAGACCGTCACGTGGCAGGAAATGCTCAAGTCGGCCGAGAAGATTGACGCGGGTCTGGAAGGTCTGAGGGCTTAAGCGGTTGGTGGAGCGCGTTCTCCGAACGCGCTCGCCGGGGCGTTGTAGTCAAGGAGCGGCGGTTTGCAACCGCCGTTCCTTGTGTCTTCGGGAGCATTTTTCATCCACCGCCGTCCAATGCGGTGCATGAAAACTTGGATACCGCTCCTGACCCTGTTCGGAATCACCAGCGCCGCGCTCGGCGACGGCTTCATTGTCATCCACACGCCGACGCGCGTGCCGCACGGCCACTACACGTTCGCGCCGCTGGAGGTGGCCTACCACCACGTCCGCGTCAACATTGACGGGCAGGTTGCCACCACGGCCATTGATCAGGAATTCTACAACCCGAATCCTCAGCGCCTCGAGGGCGCCTACCTCTTCCCCGTGCCGAAGGGGGCGCAGATCAACAAGTTCACCATGGAAATCGGCGGCCGGCAGGTCGAGGCCGAGCTGTTGCCTGCCGACAAGGCGCGCCGCATCTACGAGGACATCGTCCGCAAGATGCGCGACCCGGCCCTGCTGGAATACGCCGGGCGCGACCTGTTCAAGGTCCGCATCTTCCCCATCGAGCCGCACGGTCGCAAACGCATCACGCTCGCTTACACGCAGGTGCTTCGCGCCGACAGCGGGCTGGTCAGCTACGTCTATCCGCTCAATACCGAGAAATTCTCCGCCGCGCCGATCAAGACCGTCAGCGTGAAGGTCGAACTGGCGACCCGGCGGCCGCTCAAGACGATCTACTCGCCCAGTCACAACATTGAGATTCGCCGCCACGGCGCGACCCGCGCCACCGTCGGGTTCGAGAGCAGAAACGTCCGGCCCGACACGGATTTCCAGATCGTCTTTTCGGCCGAGGACGCCGATGTGGGCGTCAATCTGATGACCTACCGCAACGATCACGGCGACGGCTACTTCCTGCTGCTCGCGTCGCCCGGAGAGATCAAGAGCAGCCGCGTCGTGCCCAAGGACGTGGCGTTCGTGCTCGACACCTCCGGCTCAATGGCCGGCAACAAGCTCGCGCAGGCCAAGAGGGCGCTCCAGTTCTGCATCGAGACAGCCTCAGCGACGAGGACCGTTTTGAGATCATTCGTTTCTCAACCGAGGCCGAGCCGCTCTTCGACAAGCTCGTGAAAGCAACCGAGGCGAACCGCCAGCGCGCGTTTGATTTCGTCAAGGCTTTGAAACCCATCGGCGGCACGGCCATTGAGGAGGCGTTGCGCAAGGCGTTAGAGCTTCGCCCCTCCCCTGTAACGCAGACACGCCTGTCCGAGGACCGTGCGGACAGGATTGTCCGCGCTACGGACCGGCCCTACGTCGTCATCTTCCTCACCGACGGCCAGCCCACCGTCGGCGTCACGGACGAAAAGCAGATTCTCTCCAGCGTCAAGCGCGCCGGCGGCCACACGCGCGTTTTTTGCTTCGGCATCGGCACGGATGTGAACACGCACCTGCTTGACAGCATCACCGACGCGACGCGCGCGTTCAGCCAATACGTGCTGCCCGATGAGGACATCGAGCTAAAGGTCTCCAGCTTCTTCACCAAGATCAAGGAACCCGTGCTTGCCCACCCGGCACTGCGATTCGGCGGCGACATCCGGGCGAGCCGCGTCTATCCGTCGCCGCTGCCCGACCTGTTCCGAGGCGAGCAACTCATCGTCGTTGGCCGCTACAGCGGCGATGGCCGCGCCGCCGTCACCATCGAGGGCACCGTCAACGGCGTCGTGAAGAAGTTCACCGACGAGGTGGAGTTCCCGGCGCGCGACACCGAGCACGACTTCATCCCGCGCCTCTGGGCCACGCGGCGCATCGGCTTTCTGCTCGACGAAATCCGCCTCCACGGCGAGAACCGCGAACTGCGCGACGAAGTGACCGACCTCGCGCGCCGATACGGCATCGTCACCCCCTACACCGCCTACCTCATCGTCGAGGACGAGTCGCGCCGCAACGTGCCCGTGCCGATGCGGTCGCTGCAAACCTTCGACGCCGACCGCGAAGGGCGCGAAGCGATGGGCCGGGCCTGGAGCGGCCTCAAGGATGAAAAGTCCGGCGGCCCGGCCGTTTATGGCGCGCGGGGGTCACTGGCGCTGCGGTTGGCGCCTAATGCTCCCGTCGCGCTCGAAGCGGGACGACGAGAAGCGGCGCAAAGCGTCGCCGCAGCCAAGCCCGCGCCTGGCGAAACAACCGCGCGCGTCGTCCAGTATGCGCAGCAACAACGATTCGTCCACGGCCGCGCCTTCTTCCAGAACGGCAGCCAGTGGATTGACTCCCACGTGCAGGCGATGCCGAACGCGCGCCGCGTGCAGGTGAAGTTCAACTCGCAGGAGTATTTCGACCTGCTCGCGCGGCATCCGCACGCGCTGCCGTGGTTCGCTGTCGGTTGCAACGTGCAGCTCGCGCTGGACAACACAGTTTATGAAGTCACCGAATAACCAGAAAGGAACACCATGAAGACAACCACCCTCATCCTCACCATCGCCCTCGCCGGAAGCCTCGCGTGCTGCGCGTCCGCCAGGAGCGCGCCGGAGAAGGAGCGGCCGATTGACCTCGTCATCTGCCTCGACACGAGCAACTCGATGGACGGCCTGATCAACGCGGCCAAGCAGAAACTCTGGGACATCGTCAACGAACTCGCCAAGGCCAAACCCAAACCGCATCTGCGCGTCGCGCTCTACGCCTACGGCACGCCAGCCTTTGGCGCGGAGACCGGCTACGTCCGCAAACAGATTGACCTCACCGACGACCTCGACGCCGTCTATGCGAAGCTCACCGCGCTCGTCACCGACGGCGGGGAGGAATACGTCGCCCGTGTCGTGCGCGCGAGCGTGCTGGAACAACCGTGGAGCGGCGAGAAGGACGCGCTCAAGATCATCGTCGTCGCGGGCAACGAGCCGGCCACGCAGGACCGGCAGTTCAAGACCGCCGACGTGTGCAAGGACGCCATCACCCGCGGCATCATCGTCAACGCCATCTATTGCGGCCCGCCGACCAGCCCGGAAGCCGACGGCTGGCGCGATGTGGCGCGCGCGGCCGACGGCCAGTTCGCGTGCATTGACCAGGATCGCGGCACGATCGTCGTCAGCACGCCCTTTGACCAAAAGCTGGCGGCGCTCGGCGGCGAGATCAACCGGACCTATCTCCCCTACGGCTCACGCGCGTCGGAAGGGAAGGCGCTGCAAGGCGCCGCCGACATGAGCGCCATGGCGGCCAGCCCGGCGGTCTTCGCGAGCCGCGCCGTCGCGAAGGCCAGCGGCCAGTATCGCAACGCATCCTGGGACCTCGTGGACGCGATGGGTCGGAAGGACTTCGATCTGGCGAAGGTGAGGAAGGAAGAGTTGCCCGCCGACATGCAGGCGATGACGCTCGACCAGCGCCGCGCCCACCTCGACGCGATGGCCAAGAAACGCGCCAGCCTGCAGCGCCAAATCATCCAACTCAGCGCGCAGCGCCAGAAGTTCATTGACGACGAATTGAAGAGAAACGGGAAGTCCGATGACAAAGCCTTCGACGCCGCCATGCTCCGCGCCATCCGCGAACAAGCCACGCGGAAGAACTTCGAGTTTGAGAAGCTGGCGAGGTAATGGTCTCGCGCGCCCTCGGCGGACATCGCGGAGTCAGCCGTATTACCTGACCAATATCACCAGCCCCGGCTCGTCGGCGAACTGGTTGGCGAGCGGCTCGTCAAACGTGGCCAAACTCATGCCATGCTGGCGAGCCAGCGCCACCAGGTGACGATCCGTAATTTGACCGGCGCCTGCCATGAGGTCTGTTCGAACGGCACGGTCCAGGCAACTCAAGCCATCGGCCACGAAATGGCAACCGTTGAAGTTTTTCATGGCCGCGCAAAAAACCTCCCACTACGGGCCGCATCTTGCGCTTCGGGCCGGGCGAAGGCAACAAACTAACCCTCTTGCCGCGCTCATCGCGGGATAAACGAGAAGCACCTGCGAGGGATTTTGTAGGAGATTTTGGTTGCGGGCAGGGGCGGATTGTCTTAGAGAAACGTGCGCCAACCTTCCAGGGTTCCTGGTCGTTTCAAAGGTCGGTCAATCTGTTTGTGTTTTGTCTATGCCATCCGAACCACAGGTCGTCGAAGGTGTCTTGGAATTTGTCGAAAAGGGTTACGGTTTCCTCCGCAATCCGGCGCGCGGTCTTCAGGCCAATCCCATGGACCCGTTCGTGTCGCTCGAACTGATCCGCCAGTTCCGGCTGCGCGAGGGCGTCCACATCCGCGGCGAACTGGGCCCGCCGAATCGTCCGAAGGGCGGCCCGCCGGTGGTGAAGATTCACGCCATCTGCGGCCAGCCGCCGGAGAAATGGGCGGAGGTGAAGTCGTTCGACAAACTCACGCCGATCAATCCCAACCAGCGGATCAAGTTTGAAACCACGCCCGACATCGTGACGATGCGCGTGGTGGACCTGCTGACGCCGATCGGCAAGGGACAGCGTGCGTTGATCGTCTCGCCGCCGCGCTCCGGCAAGACCACGCTGCTGCAACAAATGGCTGCCGCGGTGGCCACGAACCATCCGGAGATTTACCTGATCGTGTTGCTAATTGACGAGCGGCCGGAGGAGGTTACCGACTGGAAACGCTCGGTCAAGGGCGAGGTCATCGCCTCCTCCAACGACATGCCGCTGGAAAACCACGTCCGCGTCAGCCGCCTGGCCGCCGAGATCGCCAAGCGCCGCGTCGAGATGGGCCAGGACGTGTTTTTGGTGCTCGATTCCATCACGCGCATGGGGCGGGCGTTCAACGCGCAGATGGGCAACAGCGGCCGCACCATGACCGGCGGGCTGGACAGCCGCGCGCTGGAAATCCCCAAGCGCGTCTTCGGCGCCGCGCGCAACGCCGAGGAAGGCGGCAGCCTGACCACCGTGGCCAGCGCGCTCATCGAGACCGGCTCGCGGATGGACGAGTTCATCTTTCAGGAGTTCAAGGGCACCGGCAACATGGAGTTGGTGCTCAACCGCAAGCTGGCCGAGCAGCGCATCTGGCCCGCGATGGACATCGCCCAGAGCGGCACGCGCAAAGAGGAATTGCTCATCCCGCCCGCCGACTTGGAGCGAATCGCCTTCCTGCGGCGCGGCATCATCGGCATGGCCCCCGACGCCGCGATGAGCGGCCTGCTCACCGCGCTGGCCAAGACCAAGTCCAACAAGGAGTTCCTCGCCTCGCTGGCCAAGGGCGCGCGGTGGTAGTCGAACGCTATCCCTCCACACGGCTCGCGGCGGCGATGGAACGCCACGGATCCACCTGCACCGTCATGTGGCGCGGCTCGAAGTAGCCGTCGTCGAGCGTCTTCTCCACGGCAGCGCGCAGGTCGTCGCCGTCGCGCGCGAACACCTCGACAATGCCGCCGCCGCCCGCGCCCATCAGCCCCGCGCCGAGCACGCCCCCGACGCCGAGCGCGAGGTCCACGATGAAGTCGAGTTCGACAACGCTCGCGCCGTAGAAGCCGGGCTGTCGGCGCAACTGCGCGTCGGGGTCATGGGCGTCGGCGCTGCGGCGGATCAGCTCGCTCATCGCGTCGTCGGTCAACCGCAGGTGGTGACCGCGATAGGCCAGCATCTGGCCGATGGAAGCGTCGCGTTCAAACAGCCGGTCGCCGTCGTGCGCGATCGTCAGCAGCCGGCCAAACTCGCGCAGACTGGCCTCATCGCCCGCCGCCAGCAACCGGTCTTGAACCCTCCCGCGGTCGGCGCGCGCCAGGCCATACATCGCCGCGCCGCGCAACGGCACCGTGAAATGAAGCTGGCTCGGATCCTCCACGCCGAAGAAACTGCGCGCGGTGGCGGACATCTTGTCGCCGTAGCGCTGTTGCAGGTCGTGCAGCGAGACCTCTTGGGGCAGCCGGGCGAGGAGCCGGTAGATCTGCGCGAGCGACAGACGCTCGACGTTGAGGTCGGCCAGACAGCGCGTTTCCTCGACGACCTGCCCCGGAATGCCCAGTTCGTGGTGATGTTCGCGCAACAGCCGCTGGAGTTCCGCGAACGCGAACTTGTAGGCGAAGACGCCGCGGTTGAAGAGCAGCTTCTCCTCCAGGCTCTTTTCGGAGCGCACGCCGGAGTTGACCAGCAACACCTGGCATCCGCCGGGGAAGGCAACCTTGCGAATCTGGCGGTATTGGAACGGCGGCGTGAACTGGATGTTGGCCATCTCGCCGCGGCCGGCCAGCAACATGCCCGCGTGGTCGCCGGAACCGCCGCGCGTGCCGACATACCATTCGCCTTCGCCGAGCAGGCCGACCAGCTCCTCGCGGGTGAAACCGAGACCGAAGAGGTCGTTGACCGCCAGCGCCGTGCTGACCACCACGGCGCTGGAGGAACTCATGCCGCCGCCGGCGGGGATGTCGCCGTAGAGGACGAGGTTCAACCCGTGGTCCACCCGGCCAGGCCGCGCGTGCATCAGGCGCAGCACGGCGGCCAGCACGTAGTTGAGCGTGCTCTTGCGGTCGCTGGTCTGGTTCTTGGCGTCGCGCCGGCTGGCCACCGCATACTGCACGGCCGGGTCTTCGATGTAATCGAACCAGCCCCGCTGCCAGGCCGCCGCTGCGCGCGAGATTTCCTCGGCGGGATCGAACTCAAGGTATTGACGGTAGCTCGCGTCCGCGTTGGACACCGAAAAACGCCGGTCGGCCCTCCGACCCGCCGCGAGCAGCACCTCGCGTCCGTGCGTGCCGTAGAGCACGAAGCTGCCCTGATGGTCGGAATGCGGGTTGAACGAGATGCGGGCGGGCGCGCGAAAGACGGCCACCGGCTCGTCGCCGTATTGGTCGCGGTATTTGCGCAACAATCGCCGGTAGAGAACGACCCGCTCGCGGATGAAGTCGCGGTCCGGCCCGTAGATGCGAGTCAGTTCGCGAAACAGCGAACGGTGGTTCTCGTGGTGGTCAAACCAATCCAGCCAGCGGCTCGGACGGTGAAGGGAAATGGAGTGAGGCGATGCTGAGGGAGTCGGGTGGGGGGTGTGTTCCGCGAGACGGCGGATTTCGTGCCATTGCGCGGCGGTGTCAATGCCAAGACCCTCGCGCGGGTCCAGCAACGGCAGCACGCGGACGGTCTGGCGATGCCGCTGGAAAATTTCCACCAGGTCCGTGATCAGGTATTCCTTCTGCGCGTTGTCGTCGGAAAGCTCGCCGACGTAGCGGCGCAACAGCGGCGCCTGCCAGGCGTAGGTGGAGGCGTTGATGTCGCGCACGCCAAGCAGTTCCTCGCGCGAGAAAGCGTAGGTCGCGCCGTCGGGCGCGATGAACCGGCGTTCCTCGTCGGGCCGCATCGCGAGGATTTGTTTGCGCTCGATGATCGCCAGCACGTGGCCCTCGCCGACGTGCCCGTCGGTTTGGATCACGCGCCCCTGCGTGCTGGCGGCCACGGCCTGCTCGTCGCCTTCGATGCGCCCGGTCAGAAACATCATCGCCGGCTGGTTTCGGAGGAAGAGTTCGTGGAAGCGCGCGACGGTCCGCGCCGTCAGCAGCGGCTTGTCGCCGCAGAAGAAATAGACAATCTCCACCCGCTCATCCGGCACCGCTTCGAGCGCGACGCGCAACACGTCGCCCGTGCCGCGCGGGACGGGTTGGTGAACGAACATCCGGTGCGGCGCTTCGCCAAGCGCGCGCCGGACCTGCTCGGCCGCGTGGCCCACGACCACCACCTGCCGGTGCGGGCCCAAACCCGCCTCGATGGTCTCCACCACGCGGCAGACGCAAGGCCGCCCGCCGACGTCCGCGAGCAGTTTGACGCCGCTGTCGAAGCGAGTGCCCCGCCCCGCCGCCGCGATGACGACCAGTGTGCGATCCGCTTCCACAGCGCCTGTTTTACTTCTTGCGCTTCAACTCGGTGGGCGGCTGGAAGGCGTCCGGGTCGGCGGCGTGTTTGCGGAGGAAGTCCTGAAGCTCCTCGGTGGACGCCGTCAGGATGGTCATGTCCTCCTGCACTTCGTGGCGGACGGCCAGTTTCTTGTCCACGCGCAGTTGTTTCACCCAGTCGAATTTCAGCGTGGCGTAGCGCAACGTGTCGCCTTCGAGGCTGATCTTGGTGAAGAGGTGGACGGGCAGCATGTGGATCTTGGCGAAGTCGCCCTTCCAATCCACTTCCTTGACGGC
>JAOACV010000069.1 GCA_026417675.1 Verrucomicrobiia bacterium | reverse complement strand
AGGTAAAGCGACGTGTCATTGAAACAACCGCTCTGCTGCCGCGCGCCGACGAAACATCGCACGCCGCCGGGCCACTCGTAGTTGACCTCGATGTGATCGTAGATGTTGCCGCCCGTGCCCGGCTGCTGCCGTCCGCCGACGGCGACACACTTCAACGGCGGCACTTCGTTCATCGTCCACATCAGCCAGTCCACGGCATGCACGGTTTGCTCGACGTAGCCGTCGCCGCTGAGCCAGACGAATTGATACCAATGCCGCAGTTGCCACTCTAGGTCCGTCATGCCCGGTTTGCGCTCCTCGCGGATCGGCTGGAGCACGCTGACGTAATAGGTCGCGTAGATGGCGCAGATGGCGCCGATGGCGCCGTCGTGGATGCGCTTGTGAAACTCGCGACGGGCGAAGTCGTGCCGCCAGTTGAAGCCGGATTTCAGCGCCAACCCTTTGCGTTTCGCGATCGCCACCGACTCCAGCGTCGAGCGCACGCCCGGCGCGTCGGTCGCCGCGGGTTTTTCGGTGAAGACGTGTTTGCCGGCTTCGACGGCGAGACGCAGATGTTGCGGACGAAACCCCGGCGGTGTGGCCAGGAGGACGACGTCGCAGCTTTCGATGACCTTCTGGTAGGCGTCCAGCCCGACGAACTGCCGTGCGGCCGGCACGTTCACGCGCCCCGGGTGCCGTTGGGCCAGCATCCTGAGGCTCGACCCCAGCTTGTCGGCGAACACATCGCCCATCGCGAACAGCTCAACATTACTGTCGGCCTTCAACGCCTGGTCGGCCGCGCCTGTGCCGCGCGAGCCGCAGCCGACCAGCCCGATCTTGAGCTTGCGCGAATCCGGAGCGCCGCGCAGGGCGGCAGGCGGGCCGGCCTGCGCCGCCCATGTGCCGGCCAGGACCGCGCCGGAGACGGATTTCAGGAAGCGGCGTCTCGTCGAAGGAAGGATCGCTGGCTGGCTCATGTGCCAAACATCTCAGGCGGCACAACAACACGCAAGCCGGAACGCTTTCGACACCGGTGCGACCCGCTTGGAAACACGCCTTTCGCCGCGCCAACGCAACCCGCAGGAATCAAACTTGCGCGCGCGACGGCGCGTTGTTAGCGTCTGCGGCTGTGAACTGGCGTTGGTTGGTGCTGATGGTGTTTGCATCGGGCATGCCCGGCCCGCTCGCGGCGCAGCGCGGCGTTGACCCGGTTCACTACTTTCAACTCATCTACGCCTTGCCGCGCACGCCGGAGGGTTACACCGGCACCAAGCCGGTCGGGGCGAGAATCGTCACTAACGGCGTGCCGGTGACCGAGGCTTCCCGCCAATACGGCAGCAAGAAACGCCCGAGCAAGGTCATTCGCGTCAAGATCACCGACGGCGCTTTCCGGCGCGGCCTGTATGACGAGTTTCAGGACACGAAGGATTTCAACCGGGAATGGGCCGACGGTTACTACAAGGGCTACAAGATAGACGCCTATCCCGTTCGCGAGCGTTACAGCAACTACAAACGCGAGGCCACCCTGCGCGGCGTGGTGGAGGGCCGGTTTATCATCGAGATCACCGGCTACGATGTCGGGCCGTCGGAACTGGTGGAGTGGTGGCGGATGATTGACATCCGCCGACTGGTGGCGTTGCATTGAGCGCCGGACAGGCCCAACGAAAGGAAACAGCGATGAAATCAAAGACCTTGCTGACACGACGTGACTTTCTGCGAACCGCCAGCCTCGGCGCGGCCGCCGGCGCGACCGTGCCGACGCTGCTGGTCGGGACGGCGCTTGGCGCGCGTGACGACGACGCTCCGATTCTCGTCCTCGTCCAACTCTGCGGCGGCAACGACGGCCTCAACACACTGGTGCCTTTCACCGACGACGCCTACCACAACGCGCGCCCTGTCATCGCCCTGCGACCCGCCGAGGTGCTCAAGTTGGGCGCGACACCCTTCAAGGACGACTTCGGATTCCACCCGGCGCTCCGTCCTTTGATGAGCCTTTGGAACCGCGGCGGCATGGCTGTCGTCAACGGCGTCGGCTATCCGAACTCAAACCGCAGCCACTTCCGCTCCACCGAAATCTGGCACACCGGCGCCGACGCCGACCAGACCGAACCGCTCGGCTGGCTCGGTCGCAGTCTCGATTATGTTTGTCCTGGCGAAAGCGCGCCGACGCTGGCGATCAGTCTGGGCAGCGACACCCCGCAGGTCATCAAAGGCAACCGCGCTGTCTCGGTTTGTTACCACGAGTCCGTTGGGCCGCAGAAAATTTGCGAACTACTCCACCGCGCGCCCGGCAGCGCTGCGGATTATCCCGACACTCGCTTCGCCAGCGGCCTGCGGACCATTGCCGCGCTCATCGCCGGCGGTCTCGGCGCGCGCGTCTATTGCCACGACATCTGCGGCTTCGACACGCATGCCGACGCGCCCGCCGTTCACGCGCGCCTGTGGACGGAGGTTAGTGAAGGGCTGCAAGCGTTTTTCGCCGATCTCGACCGTCGCGGCGGCGCGGACCGCGTGCTGGTGATGGCGTTCAGCGAGTTCGGCCGGCGCGTCGCCGAGAACGGCTCCAATGGCACCGATCACGGCGCTGCGGGGTTGGTGTTCCTCTGGGGCCGCGCCGTGCGCGGCGGCATCTACGGCGAACCGCCGAGCCTCGCGGAGCTCGACCACGGCGACCTGAAGATGACGGTGGATTTCCGCAGCGTCTATGCGACCGTGCTCGACCACTGGCTTGGTGTGAGCCACGAGCGCATCCTCGGCCGGCGTTTTGCAAAACTACCGTTGCTGGCCGCTTGAGCGCGGCTCGTCACAGTCGCGCCAGCACTCCTTGGTTGACCTCGACGGCTTTCTCCCTGCCGCAGAGCAGCTCCACCAGCTTGAACGCGAACTCCATCGCCGTGCCCGCCGCCTGGCTTGTCACCACCGGCCCGTCCACCACCACGCGCTCGTCCACGACCTGGCCCGCGACAAGCTGCGCGCGCGAACCCGGATGGCTCGTCGCCCTCCGGCCTTCCAACACGCCGTAGGCCGACAACACCGTCGGCGCGGCGCAAATGGCGGCGGTCAGCTTGCTGCGGGCGCGCAGCCGCTCGATGATCGTCTTGATGCGCAGGTCGGCGCGCAGGTTGGTGGTGCCAGGCTGGCCGCCGGGGAGCACGATCATGTCGAACGTGTCCACCGCCGGCATCACGTCGTCGAGCCCGCAATCGGGCACATGCTTGGTCTTGCGCGACGCTTCGATGACGCCCGGCTGTGTGCCCGCCACGACGACCTCGACGCCCGCGCGGCGCAGGATGTCAATGACAGTGATCGCTTCGATCTCCTCGAAGCCCGGCGCGAGTGGAACCAGAACTTTCTTGGCCATGATGAACACCTAACATGGGGCGCGGACTGAGTCGAGCGGAGAGCGCAAGCGCCAACGCGATTTGGAGTTGTCGGCCCGCGCTCACTGGTTTACCCATTTGGGGTATGAGCATCCTGGTCATCAACGCCGGCTCGACGAGTTTGAAGTTCGCGCTGTTCGACGCGGCGGCGCGCGAATGCGTTATGTCCGGTTCCATGGACTGGATCGGCGGCGGACGCGAACACGCGGAACTGACCTTGCGCGCCGACGGCAGAGAGGAGGTCCGCCGGCAAGACGATGTGCCCGACCACCGCGCGGCAGCAGCCCGCGCGATCCAGTTCGCCTCCGACCGCGGCCCGATCACCGCTGTCGGCCATCGCGTGGTCTATGGCGGCGTGGAGATCAACCGGAGCGTGCTGATAGACAACCGCGTGCGGGGCATCATCGCGCGCTACGGCGAGCTGGCTCCGTTGCACAACCCGCCGGCGCTGGCGGCCATTGAGGGCGCGACGACGGCACTGCCGCACGCGCCGCAGGTGGCCGTATTCGACACGGCGTTCTTTGCCGAACTGCCGCCGAGGGCGTTCATCTATCCGGTGCCGTATGAGTGGTATGAGAAATGGGGCGTGCGCCGCTTCGGTTTCCACGGCATCAGCATTGACTACTGCGTGCGCCGCTCGGCGGAACTTCTCGGCGGCGACGCGGACAAACGCCGCGTCGTCGTCTGTCATCTCGGCGGCGGCTGTTCGGCTGCGGCCGCGCGCGGCGGTCGCGCGGTGGCGACGACACTCGGGTTCTCGACGCTGGAAGGTCTGATGATGACAACCCGCTGCGGCTCCATGGATCCCGGCCTGTTGATTCACATGCAGCGCCGCTGCGGCCTGACGCTGGATGAAATCAGCGACGCGCTGACCAACCGTTCGGGCCTGCTGGGCGTCTCCGGCGTGTCGCCGAGTCTCTCACAGGTCGAGGCGGCCGCCCGGCAGGGCAACGAGCGCGCGCGGCTCGCGTTCGACATGTTTGCCGACCGCGTGCGCTCCGCCGTTGGGTCGCTGACGGTGACGTTGGGCGGGCTGGACGCGCTAATCTTCAGCGGCGGCATGAGCGAGATTTCCCCCGGCCTGCGCGCTGCGGTGTGCGACGGCCTTGAATGCCTGGGCGCGCATCTCGACGCCGAGCGCAACGCCACGTGCAAACCCGACGCCGGCCTCGCGACGGCGAACTCGCCCGTGAGGATTTTGCTCATCCGCACGCGCGAAGACCTGGTGATTGCGCAGGAGACGAAGCGGATCGCCGCGGCCGAAAACTCCCAATCCCAAGTTCCATATTCCAAAGAAGCTCCGAGAACCAACCCCCAAGCGCGTTTCTAACCCGGTTGTTTCTCAGCGCGGCGGAGCCGCAACCAAACCGTAGCCGCCACCGCAAGGGGGCGTAGCAAATGGAAAGTCATGGCGATGAGCACGGTCGGGCCGTTGCCACTTTTCATGCTCGCTGCAAGGGCTATCCAAATCAGTCCGCCTCCTTGTGTCGGCGGCTACGAACGGCGTGTAACATGCGGGCAGGCAACTACCGCCTCTTGGCACTTGGGACTCGAAGTTTCTTTGGTGCTTGGCGTTTGGAGTTTGGAGCTTTTGCTTCCTTTACTTCTGCGTCGTCTTTGCCTTCTTCTGCGCGTCCTTGATCAGCCGCTTGAACTGCTCGGCGTCGCCGTAGCCGGAGCGCGCGGCGAGCTGGTTGCCATCGGCATCGGCGACCACCACGAACGGCAGGGTGCGACCCTCGACCTTGAACTTGCTGCGGAACAGTTGCGAGGTGGCCTTGTCGTCGCAGTTCACGTCCGCATAGACAAAGCTCTGCTCCGGCAGCTTGACCTCGCCAGCGCGGATCATGCCCTTCAACGCCTGGCAGTTCCCACACTTCTCCCGGCCGAACTGCACGAACAGCATTTTGCCCTCCTTCTTCGCCTTCTCCAGCGCCGCCTTCAGGTCCGTCACCGCCTCCGGCCCTTTGGCCCACGTCACGGCGACCGCAAACACCGCCAGCGTGCTGATGATGCTGAGCAACTTTTTCATCGCATGTCTCCTTATGGTTTTCCTGACACGGTCCAGCTTAGCATGAACAACGCTTGGCTGCCTGCAAAAAGCCCGGAGCGAGCGAAAGGTGGAGCGCGTTCTCCGAACGCGCTCGCCTCCGACAGAAATCAGCATCGCGTTCGGGAAACGCGATCCACCACCGAAAGCGTGTCGCGGGCGACTCCCGATGAGAAGCTGAATGATCTCATCTCACGGTTTCAGCTCCGGCAGCGTGACCCAGCGGCGTTTGGCCCAGGATTCGAGACCGGCTTCGGCCAACTGGACGCCTTTGGCGCCTTCCAGCAGGTTCCACCGAAACGGTTCATTGCAAACGACGTGGCGTAGAAACAATTCCCACTCGGCCTTGAAGGCGTTCTCAAACGGCTGGTAGGTGGGCACGCGGGTCCAGTTGTCGTAGAAGTTGATCGGGCTTTCGATATCAGGGTTCCAGACCGGGCGCGGCGTGGCGCTCGCGTGCTGGACCCAGCATTCGCGCAGGCCGGCGACGGCGGTGCCCTGGGTGCCGTCCACCTGGAGCGTCAGCAGATCATCCCGGCGGACACGGACGCACCAGGAGGAGTTGAATTGGGCAATGATGCCGTTGTGCAGCTCGAAGGTGGCGTAGGCGGAATCGTCGGCGGTGCATGGGTATGGACGGCCGTTCTCGTCCCAGCGTTTCTTGATATGGGTTGCACCGAGGCAGGAGACGGCCTTGACCTTGCCGAAGAGGTTGTCCAGGACGTAGCGCCAGTGGCAGAGCATATCCATGATGATGCCACCGTCGTCCTCCTTGCGGTAGTTCCACGACGGACGCTGCGCCGGCACCACATCGCCTTCGAAGACCCAGTAGCCGAACTCGCCGCGAACGGAGATGATCTCGCCGAAGAAACCGTCATCAATGAGCGTTTTGAGCTTCAACAGGCCGGGCAGCCAAAGTTTGTCCTGCACGACGCCGTGTTTGACGCCGGCTTTCTTGGCGATGCGATAGAGCTCATAGGCGTCCTTGGTGGATGTGGCGGTCGGTTTCTCGCAATAAACGTGTTTGCCGGCGGCGATGGCTTTCTTGACGGCTGGGACGCGCCGGCCGGTGGTCTGCGCGTCGAAGTAGATGACATCCTCGCGGTTGGCCAGCGCGGCGTCGAGGTCGGTGGTGAACCGGACCTTGCCGCCCATCGCGGCGAGTTTCTGGAGCTTGGCCTCGTTGCGGCCGACGAGGATCGGGTCGGGCATGATGACTTCGCCGTCACTGATTTTGACGCCGCCTTGGTTGATGATGGCGAGGATGGAGCGGATGTAATGCTGGTTGGTGCCCATCCGGCCCGTGACGCCGTTCATGATGATGCCGACTCGGTGGGTTTTCATGAGGGGTGATTCGTAACTCGTAATTCGTAACTTGTGATTCGTAACTCGTGATGCGTGAGAAATCAGGCTTCGCCGGGTTTCTTGGTGCATTGGGGCCAGGCGCCGGGCGGCAGGGGCGGCGCTTCGACGCCGGCTTTCGGGAGGGTGCCGTCGAGTTCCTGGCGCCAATGGGCCACGTCGCCGGCGGGACCGTAGCAATAGAGCATTCGCAGCGGCGTGTCGCCGATGTTGGTCATTTGGTGAAACACCCGCGGCGGGATATAGACGGCCTGGCCGCCCGTCAAGACCTGACGTTCCTCGCCGAGGCAGATTTCGCCGGTGCCTTCGAGGACGATGTAGACCTCCTCTTGTTCCTGGTTGTGCCACGGCACTTGGCCGCCTTGGGGGTCGAGGGTCACGTGGCCGATGCAGAAGTTCTGGCACTGAATCGGCGCCGCGCCGCCGACGAGGTTTTGAGTGCGCCGTCGCGCGGGATAACGTCGGCCTTCGATTCTGGACAGGTCAGAAATGATCATGGGCAAGCTGGATTCTCGTGGCGTAACCTTTACCCGCAACGCCGCGCCCAGGTCAATGGCGGCGTTCGCGCCGACCCAAGCGTAGTATTCGCTGCAGACGGTTGGGTTCGCCGAGAGTCCTTTCCTGCTCCACTATGATCCTTCACGACACCGGAGCAATTTTCTCCGGCAAAATCGGCGAAAACTAAAACAAGCTCGGTGTTGCGAGGGTTGACGGTGGAACCTACGCTGTGATTCGTTGGAAAGTCTCGACGATTGAAGAGCCGAACCAAACTGGAACCGACGGATGCCTGAAGTGCTTCAGACGCCAACCACGATTGCAATGGGCGGACGCCAGCGCCTGCGCGTGACGATTCACGGCGCGGTGCAGGGCGTCGGGTTTCGCCCATTTGTGTATCGGCTGGCAACGGAACTGGGGCTGACGGGCTGGGTCAACAACACCGCCCAGGGCGTGGTGATCGAGGCCGAGGGCGGGCGCGGAGAGCTTCAGAGCTTTCTGTTGCGCGTGCCGCGCGAAAAACCGCCGCGGGCCATCATTCAGAGCTTGGAATCGTCTTGGCTCGACCCGGTTGGGTTCGCGAAGTTTGAGATTCAGGAGAGTGCGACGGCGGGGGCGAAGACGGCCTTGATTTTGCCGGACATCGCGACCTGTCAGGATTGCTTGCGGGAGATCCTCGATCCCACGAACCGCCGTTACCGTTATCCATTCACCAACTGCACCAACTGCGGGCCGCGGTTCAGCATCATCGAGGCGCTGCCCTACGACCGGCCCAACACGACGATGAAGCGGTTTGCGATGTGCCTGGCGTGCCGCGCCGAATACGACGATCCGCGCGACCGCCGGTTCCACGCGCAGCCGAACGCCTGCCCGCGCTGCGGCCCGCAACTGGAGTTGTGGGACCGCGAGGGCCGGGTGTTGGTCACGCGCGACGAGGCGCTCGTGCAGGCCGCCCACGCCGTCCGGCGAGGCGCGGTCGTGGCGGTGAAAGGTTTGGGCGGGTTCCACCTCATGGTGGACGCCCGCAACGACGAAGCGGTCCGCCGCCTGCGACGGGCCAAGCAACGGGAAGAGAAGCCGTTCGCGTTGATGTTTCCGTCCCTGAAGGCCGCCGAATCGCAGGCGGCGATTTCGGAAATCGAAGCGGGCTTGCTGCTTGGCCCGGAG
>JAOACV010000699.1 GCA_026417675.1 Verrucomicrobiia bacterium | reverse complement strand
GGGGCGTGACGCACGAGTATTGCATCGCCGCCGTGAACAGCGCGGGGTTGAAATCCCGGCCCAGCAAGCCGGTTCGCATCCGGTGAGTTTGCACTCTTGCGGTTCGCGGTTCTCCTATTGCCGCGGCGTTGATTTCGTGCAAGGATGCGCGGTGCTGAAGGACTCATGAGATCGCGCCTTGCCATTGCGTGCCTGCCGATTGGAATCGCCGTCGCGGTATCTGCGCGGGCGGCGGAGAAGATTGCGCCGAGAACGCTGGAGTTCTTGCAGGCCACCGAACTCAGCGGGCACGTGCAGGCGTCCTATCAATACACCTTCGACCACAAGGGCAATCCGGGCCGCGCGGGCGGGCGGCAGTTCAACAACAGCGGCTCGGACTTCTCGCTCGACCAGGCCAGAGTGACGCTGGAGAAACCGCTCGGCGACAGCGATTACGCGGCGGGCTGGCGCGTGGATTTCCTGGCGGGGCAGGACGCGGAGCGGATTCACTCCTACGGGCTGTTTTCGTCAAACAAGAATGAGTTGTCGCGCCGGCAGGGCTACAGCAGCGCGCGCCGCGAAGCGTCGGCCGAGGCGATTGACCTCCAACAGGCTTACTTATCCTTCCGCATCCCGGTGGGCATCGGGCTGGATGTGAAGTTCGGCAAGTTCGTCACGCTGTTGGGCAACGAGGTCATTGACGCGCCCGGTAACTGGAACTACAGCCGCAGCTACTTGTTCGCCTACGCCGTGCCGTTCACGCACACAGGCGCGTTGATGAGCTACAAGTTCAACGACATCGTGGACGCGCAACTGGCGGTGGTCAACGGCTGGGACAACGTCGAGGACAATAACTCCGGTAAGACCCTCATGGGCCGTGTTGGCGTGACGTTGCTCGGCGGCAAGCTGGTGTTCTCCACGGTCGCCATTGGCGGCCCGGAGCAAAACAGCGACAACCGCAACTATCGCTGGGTTGTGGACGAGGTCATCACGTGGAACGCCACCGAGAAGCTCTCGTTCGCCTTCGAGGCGCTCTACGGCAGCGAGAGCATCCCAGACAACCCGGCGTCGCTTGGTTACACGATGCGCGACAATTACGAATGGTGGGGCGCGGCGTTCTACGCGAAATACAAACTGACGCCGCACCTGTCGGCTGCGGCGCGGGCGGAGTATTTCAGCGACGTCGGCGGCAGCCGGCTCGGCGGCGGCGTCGGCGTGAACGGGCTGCGCGGGCCGGGCGAGGAAAACACGGTTGACGTGCAGGAATACACGCTTACGTTCGCGCTGGAAAACGTGTGGAAGAACCTGACGCCGCGGCTGGAGTTTCGTTACGACCACCTCAACGCGCCGGTGTTCACCACCGAACAAACCCACTCGGTGTTTACCGCGTCGCTGGACCTGACGTATGCGTTCTGACCGCGAACACAGCCAGGAGATGGGCAAGGATTTGGTTTGAGCGCCAAACCGGCGCCGTTGAGGAAGCGGCGTCGTCGGAACAACGGACAACGAGCTGGAAACGAAAAGAGGAAGACAAATGACACCAAAAGAAGTGATGGAGTTGATCAAAAAGAAGGACGTGAAGGTCGTGGACTTGAAGTTTAGCGACCTGCACGGCACATGGCAGCACTTCACCGTGCCCGTCGGCGAGTTCAGCGAAGCGACGTTCGAGGAATGGGTTGGGTTCGACGGCAGTTCGATCCGCGGTTGGAGGGGCATCGAATCCAGCGACATGCTGGTAAAGCCCGACCCGGCAACCGCGATGATTGATCCGTTCTGCGCCGTGCCCACCCTGAGCCTGATCTGCACCGCGCACGACACGGCCACGAAGGAAATCTACGGACGCGACCCGCGCGGCGTCGCCGAGAAAGCCGAGGCGTATCTGAAAAGCACCGGCATCGCCGACCAGGCGTTCTTCGGCCCGGAGGCCGAATTCTTCGTCTTCGACGACGTGCGCTATGATTCGAAGAGCAATAGCACGTTCTACGCGGTGGATTCCGTCGAGGGCATCTGGAACACCGCTGTCTCTTATACACAT
>JAOACV010000698.1 GCA_026417675.1 Verrucomicrobiia bacterium | reverse complement strand
TGCTGATGCTGAACCCCTTTGCGTCGCGGATGTGCAGGATGTTGTTGCGGGAGACGGTGTGCTTGACGATGCGGTTGCCGCCGAGGCCGCCGGTTGGCGGATACTCGTCGGCGCGGAAGATCGTGTTGTGGAAGATGTATTGGTGGCCGGTCATCCAGTCTTCGCTGCCGGCATAACCCATCTTCAGGAAGTATCCTCCGGTCGCGTTGGGTTGCCACTGGCTGCGGGCGGCGACGTTGCGCCAGATGTAGAGCGGGCCGATGGAGGTCGCCGCGTTGCCGATCATCATCATGCATTGAGTGATGTAGTTGTCCCAGACGCGCACGTTGCGGTTGCCGCCCTCGACCTCCAGCCCGTCGTCCCAACAGTGGCTGACAAGGTTGCCGTAGATGTCGGAGTCGTGGCCGGGCGAGCCGCGAAAGCTGCCGTTGCTGCCCCCGCCGATGACGTCGTTATACATGTGCTCAAGATCGGAGTAGCAATCGTTGTAGCGGATGACGTGGTTGCCGGCGGTGTTGAACAGCGTGATGCACTGCGGGCCTTGCGTGTGGGTCGGATACTTCGGCTCATACCATGTGCTGCCGTCGTAGGTCGGATGATGCAGCTTGCAACGCTGGACGACGAGGCGCCGGAGGGTCTTGCTGTGCGAGTAAATGGCGGCGTCGTAATCGCGCCCGAAGCCGGTCTCGGAATTGAGCCGGCCCCAATCGGAGATGTCGCAGTCCTCGATGACGATGTCGTGGCCGCCCTCGATGTTGATGGCGCCGATGATGCCTCGCTTGGTGTTCGTAGCCGCGCCAGCGCCCTTGAGCGTGAAGCCGCGAAGGATGACGTAGGAGGCGTTGACCGTGATGCAGGCGTCGTGCTGGTGGCGCACGTCAATCGTCGCGCCCCGACCGTCATACAGGCGCCAGGCCGTCGGCGTGCCCGATTCGGTGACGGCCAGCGGCGTGTCGCGGCTCGTCACGCGGACGATTTCGCCGACAGGAAACTTCTCGCTCCAAGTGGTCGCCGTCAGGTTGGTCATGGTTTGCGTGCCGGCCAGCGTCAGTTGGACTTCGTAGGTCGTGGCCGGCTTCAGGTGGACGATGCTGCCGCGGTAGTCGGCGAGGTCTTCGTCGGTCTTGGGAATCGGGTTGTAGCGCATCGGCAGCGCCTCTTTCCATTCCGCCACACCCTGCCGCCGGTAACGGACCTTCACCTCTTTGTCCGCCGCGCCGCCCGGCGGCGACCAGTAGAGTCCGAGGCAATGGAACGTGGGGATGGCGATTGGTTCCGCCGCGGCTCCGGGCTGACCGACCGCGAGAATGATTGCGAGAGACAAAACCGGTTTCGTCGGGTTCATGAGGTTCTAATGTTGGGGTTTCTGTTGCCGATGCCACGCCGGGGTGCCGAACCAGTCGTGCATTTCCTTCTCGAACGGCGCGACGACCTCCGGCGGCTCCGGAAACTCGCCGTGGTCGCCGGTCTCGACGATCCACGTGTCGAGCGCGGCCCGAAGGCGCAACAACGCCTCGCGATGCTCCGGTTGGTTTGACCTGACGAGGTTGCGGATTTCGTAAGGGTCGCTCCGCGTGTCGTAAAGTTCCTCGCTCGGCCCCCGCATGGCCATCAGGTCGGCGGGCGGGCCGGCGAGTTTGCCTTGGGCCTGCAACTCGCGCATCAAGGGGATGACGAGGAAGCATTTCTCCTTGTAGCGGTTCAGCGAGGCGAAGGTCGGGCCGTTGGTGAAGTTGCGGATGTAGCGCCAGCGCGCGTCCCGCACGGTGCGGATGCGCTGGACGGTCTCGTCAATGCGGTCGCGCGCGCTGAACGCATACTGCCGCGGCGGGTCGGCTTGCGCGCCGAGGAAAATGCGGCTTTGCATCAACGGCGGGCGCGGCACACCGGCGATGGCGAGCGTCGTGGCGGTGATGTCAAGCAGGCTGATGACCTGGTCGTTGACCGCGCCCGGCCTGATCTGCGGCGGGGCGGGGAAGTTCTTTGGCCAACGGATGATCATCGGCACGTGCAGACC
>JAOACV010000697.1 GCA_026417675.1 Verrucomicrobiia bacterium | reverse complement strand
GTGTATTGGAGCAGCGCGATGTCCTGCGCTTTGAGCGGCGCCGGTTCCGGCGTCGGCGCGCCCGTGGCGGTCATTTCATCCACCGTCAGCACATCGCGCAGCGAGTCGGCTCGCGCGCGCAGCCATTCCGCTAAGGGTTTCGCTTCGGGCATCGTGATCAGAAACACAGCCTGGGCGTTTGTCAAAATCCCCACGTGCCGGCGCAGATGCTCCTCAAGCTGCGAAGGCCGCACCGGCGGATACAGCGGCACCGGCACGCCCCCGGCCAGCAGCGTGCCGAAGAACGCGAGGAAGTAACCGCGGCTGGTCGGCAGCATGATCGCCACCCGTTGGCCCCGCTCCAGCTTGCGTTGCGCCAGCGCGGCGGCCACCGCGCCCGCCTCGCGGCGCAACGCGCCGTAACTGATCTGCTCCTCCTGCTGGCCGTCGGTGTAGAGATGGATATGCAACCGGTCGGCGTGCGCAGCCGCGTGCCAGTCCAATGCCTCCACGAGCGTCGCCGCGCTGTCCGGCGCCGCGGAAACGGCCTCTTGGGCGGCGTCGCGAATCTCCGCCGACCGGGGCGTCTCCGCCTCGTCTGAGGCCGCCCGCAACAACCGCGCCAGGTCCCGCACCGTCTCGGCCGTCACCAGCGCCTGCTCCGGCAGATTCACCGAAAACGCGCGCTCGATTCGCAACAGCAACTCCACCCGGCTCAGGCTGTCCAATCCCAGGTCGCGCTCCAGCAGACTATCCATCGTCACCTTCAGGGCACGGCGCGGATGCGACTCGCGCGCCAACCCTTCCACGACGCGCAGCAGGGTCGTAGCCGGTTCGGGCGCGGTCGGGCGTTGAGCTTCGCTGTTCGGATCGCCGGGCATATTCCTTTTACGCCGCCATTTCCAACTGAATCGCTCCGGCTTGGAGACTTGACTCCGCTCACCATCCTTCTGCCTTGCCGGCGACACGCGGATCGTGCGCGCCGGTAAAGCGGCCGGTGGCGGGGTCGCGCGCGACGGCCTGGCTGACGCCGAGCGCGTTGGTCTCGACCAGCTTGTGGCCGCGGCGGCGCAGTTCCTCGCGCACAGCAGGAGCAAGGGTGCGTTCGATTTTCACCTCGTCGGGACTCCATTGATGATGGAACCGCGTGACAGCCAGCGCCGCGTCCACGCTGAAGCCGAAGTCGAGGACGGCGATCAAGCCGAGCAAGGTCTGGCTGATGATCGTCGGCCCGCCGGCCGCGCCGATGGCGAGGATGGGCTGGCCGTCCTTGAGGACGATGGTTGGACTCATGCTGGACAGCGGCCGTTTCCGGGGCGCGATGGCGTTGGCCACAGCGCCGATCAGCTTGGCCGAGTTGGGCACCCCTGGCTGGGCCGAGAAGTCGTCCATCTGGTTGTTCAACACAACGCCCGTGCCCGGCACGACGACCTTCGAGCCAAAGGCCGTGTTGATAGTCGCGGTGCAGGCGACCCAATTCCCCTCGGCGTCGGCCGTCGAGAGGTGGGTGGTGTGCCTGCCAAACACGTCCTCCGCCGCGCGATCGGGCGTGCCGTGGCCGGCCACGACCGAGGCGCGATCCATGCGGATGCGAGCAGCCAGCGTTTGGGCATAGGCCGGGCTGACGAGACCGCGCGGCACCCTCACGAAGTCGGGATCGCCCAACCAATAAGCGCGATCGGCGAACGCGAGTTTCATCGCCTCGATGACGAGATGAATCATGTCGGGCGAGTTGTGGCCGAGCGACTTCAGGTCAAACCCCTGGAGGATGTTGAGCATCTGGGCCACATGCACGCCGCCGGAGCTGGGCGGCGGGAACGTGACGATCTTGCAGCCGCGATAGGTCGTCGCGATCGGCTCGCGAAACTTGAGCCGGTAGTTCCGGAAATCGTCCGCCGTCAGGATGCCGCCGTTCTTCTTCATCCCGCAGAGCAACCAGGAAACTCACGCTCACGTTGCACTCCTTCTTGGAAACAGCCATGCGTCTTTCGATCAATCCAGGGTAAAGCTTGGTCACTCCGCCTCTTGTCCGGGCGGCGCACTC
>JAOACV010000696.1 GCA_026417675.1 Verrucomicrobiia bacterium | reverse complement strand
ACCAAGATCACCCAAACCAAGGGAGGGCGCTTCGAGGACCTGAACGTCAAGCTTGTGCCGCGCGTGTATCTCGACTGGAACGGCGCTCCTGGAAAGCAGCATTGGCCCGCCGACCTGCACGCCTTCGACTACGACAGCCCGGCGTTTCAAGAGAGACTAAAGCGTTTGGTTGCCAATCTGGGCCAGGCTTGGGACAACGACCCGCGCATCTTTGCCGTGCAAATGGGCCTCATCGGATACTTTGGCGAGCACCACCATCCCGCGCCGACCACCGCGCAGCGCCGGCTGCTCGCGGAGGCGTTCCGCGCGGCCTTCAAGCACAAGCCGGTGCTTGTGCGGCACACGGACCCCGAGTTCATGCAGGCCGGGTTCGGCATTTCCTCCGACACCTTTGCGAACCTTGATCGCGGGCCGCCGACGCGGTGGCAAAACCAGTTCCCCTGGCAGGCTGCGCACGTCTATCCCGACATCTGGAAATCCGCCCCCATCGAAGGCGAGGTGGAATACAACTGGCAGAAAGAACGCGCGAGCGCCAAGCCCACGGAAACCTTTGGCCGCACGCCCGACGAGACGATGAAGGTGCCGGCCTATCGCCGCTATATGCTGGACAAAATCCGCCGCTACCACGCCAGCTACCTCGGCTGGATCAGCAGTTACGACGACACCGACCGCGACGTGCTGGCTGGCGCGGCGGAGCTTCAGAAAGCGTTGGGTTACCGATTCGTGCTGGATTCTGTCAGCTACCCTCTCGTGGTGCAGCCGGGCGGGAAACTGGGGGTGAAGCTCTCCGTGCGAAACACCGGCAGCGCCCCGTTTTATCTAGATTGGCCAGTGGCTGTTGGTTTGCTCGATCCTGCGACGAAGAAACCCGTCTGGTCCGCGCCGCTGGTGGGCGTGGACATCCGCAAATGGATGCCCGGCGAGGATTGGGACAGCGCGGCGTTTTGCTACCGCCGTCCGGCGAAACCCAACGACGAGACCGGCGAAGCCACGCTGCCCGCCGATCTGAAACGCGGCGAATGCATTCTCGCGCTGGCCATTCTCGACCGTCAGGGCGGCATGATGCCAAGCGTTCGCTTCGCCACGGAAAACTATTTCCGCGGCGGTTGGCATCCGTTCGGGTTCATTGGCGTCGGCGCTGCGCCACAGGAGGTCGCCCTGAAGAATATGAAGTTCGACAGCCCCGCCTTCGACGACAGCCTGCATTACAAGGTGCCTGAAAAACTGCTGGCGGTGAAAGCGCCGCCCCTGCCGCAGATGAAACCCGTCATACCGTGGAAATCCGATCCGCACATTGAACTCATCAATCCCTGGCGTTACTGGGTGCTCAATGCCGATGATCACGGCGTGGACAAGGAGATCCGCCATGACGGCCCCGTGGAAGGACCCGCCGGCCGGCGCGTGATCCGCGTGACCGGCCACTTCGGCGAGAGAACCAGCCTAAGCTACACCTTCGGCAAAGGCATCCAGCTCGCCCCAGGCCGCTACCGATTTGCCTTTCGCGCGCGCGGCACGCCCGGCCAACCCGTCGAGTTTGAACTGGCTGACGGCTCGCGTCGCGTCTCCAAGCCAAGTCCAATTCCTCTGACCGAGCAATGGCAGGAGCACATCATCGAGTTCGAGATCAAAACCACGTTCAAGGACGAAACCGCCCTGCGCTTCCGCCTGCCACGCAAGGTCAAGGGCATCTTCGACCTCACCGATACCCGGCTCAAGGTAGCGAAATGACCGCTGTTAATCATTGGCTCCATCTGTCATCCTGAGCTTTATGCAAATCGCGGCTTTTGCGTTGCCAACCACCCGTGCTAACTGCCGTTCGGTGACGCTCAACCAAACAACAGCAATGAAATCCGCCCTCGTAGCTTCCGCCACCCTGATCGGATTCACTTTTGCTTTTCCAGTTACGACAGGTGCGACCGAAGTGGTCTGGCAACCTTTCGGTCCCAGCGGTGGCGGCTGGATCGAGGATGTGGTGGCTCATCCTGCGAATCCGGCGGAAGTCTGGGCCATGACGGACATCAGCGGTTTGT
>JAOACV010000695.1 GCA_026417675.1 Verrucomicrobiia bacterium | reverse complement strand
CGTTGGGATTCACACTGCCGGGCAGGGCCTTCGGGTCCAGGATCTGTGATATGACGGGCGAGTCCGCCGCGCTCGCGGCGGCGACCAGCCCCGCCAAACCAACCACTGTCAGCCACACCGAGGTTCGCATTCGCTCTGTCTCCGATTGATGGGCGGCGAGCATAGGCAGTTCGCCAGCCGCCCGCAACGGAATTCTTGGTTTGTTTTCTGCGTTGCCTTCGGCTTTACCTTCACGTAAAGACTGCCACGCCATGCCCACAGAAAAGTTCCATGTCGCCGAAGAGGCCCAGACGTTTGCGCCGGGCGCTTTCTACTGGGAGACCTTCTCGCGCGAGATCATGACCGACCTCTCCTGCGCTGCGTGGCGTGACGCCGGAGAAGTGGTCTTCATTGATCCCGTTCCGCTCGCCAAACAACCGCTGGCGGAGGTGACCGGCGACGCGCAAGCGGCCGCTGTCCTCCTGACCAACGCCAATCACGAGCGCGCCGCCGCGTGGTTCCGCGACGCGCTCAAGGCCAAGGTGCTGGCCCATCGCGCCGCCGAACCGGACCTTGAGCTCAAGGCCGACGGTTTCTTCGACGACGGCGCCTTGCTCCCGGCGGGTCTGCGGGCCATTCACCTGCCCGGAGCAACAGCAAGCGAAACGGCTTTCTACACGCCCAAGCACGGCGGCATTGTCTTCGTCGGCGACGCGCTAGTGAACTTGGCCGACAGTGGTTTTGACTTTCTGCCCGACAAATACTCGAAAGACTCGGAGCAATCGCGCCAATCGCTGCGCAAGCTGCTGGCCTTCGAGTTCCAAATCATGACCTTCGCCCATGGCCACCCCATCGTCCGCGACGCCAAAACGCGCCTGGCTGGCTTGCTCTCGGGCGTCGAACAGAGTTCCTGACACGCGCCAACCTTTGCTGAATCCCCATGAAAACCCTGTTCTCTCTCGTTACCCTCGCCCTTCTCTCTCTGCCGGTTCACGCCGATGAAGCGCCGCCGGATGTTGTGCAGGTCTGTGCCAGCTTTTTCAACCAACTCCGCGACGGCAAAGTCAGCGACGCCTACGCCCTGCTGCTGCGCGGCAGCAAGATCGGCGACAAGTTGGAGGAAGTTACCAAGCTTCAGGACCGCACGCACGAAATGATTCAAACCTACGGCCAGATCCGCGGCTACGAACTGGTCAGCGCCGATTTCTACGGCAAAAACCTCTGCCGCGTCACCTACCTCACCCGCTCCGACAACGTCCCTGTCCGCTGGCGCATCACGTTTTACCGTCCTGCCGACCAATGGCGCGTCTTCAACCTCCAACTCGACGACGCGGTCATGGAGTTCTTCGGCAAGTAACCCTTTGACTCATCGCGGCAGTTGTCACGCGCCGTCACGCGAAGCGCAACGGTGACAGGCGACCGTGCGCATGGCCGCTCAAACTTCCGGATGCTGCCAGGGAGCGCGGTAGGGACGGCGCAGCAGGCGGGTGGCTTCGGCGTCGCCGGGCACTTCGCGCTTTTTCGGATCGTAAGCGAGCGGCCGGCCCAGTTGCATGGCGAGGTTGGCGAGAATGCAACTGGCGGTGGAAATGTGGCCATCCTCAATGTCCGCGACGGGACGGCTGCGTTTCTCAACGGCGGCCAAAAAGTCCAGCATGTGTCGCCGCGTGGCGGGCGCGGCGTTCAGCTCGATGCCTTTCTCGGTGACGTCCTCGGGGTATTTCTCGCGCTCGTAGAGGCAGTCGAAGTGGATTGGCTGCGCTTTCTTGCCCAGCGGGATGAAGTTCGCCCGCATGGTGCTCGCCTTGAGGGTGCCTTTTTCGCCGTGAATGAACAGCGCCCACGGATAATCCGGATCGGTCGGCGTGCCCCACGTGTGGTGCTGCCAGGTCAGCGTCAGGCCGTCGTAATCAAACACCGCCGTCTGCGTGTCGCTGATGTTCGACTTGCCCTCCTTTTGCACGAAGATGCCGCCCGAGGAACTGATGCGCCTGGGCCAGCCCAGGCCGAGCATCCAGCGGGCGGTGTCGAGCCTGTCTCTTATACACATCTGA
>JAOACV010000694.1 GCA_026417675.1 Verrucomicrobiia bacterium | reverse complement strand
ATCCAAATCTCGGGCGTCAATACGCCCTCCATGTCCATCGTGACCATCGTCTGTTTCATTGGTGCGGGGAGTGTTCCAGAAATCCGGCGGCGTGTCCAGACGGGGCGCGCCATCGGATCGCCTCTGTTCGTCTGACTGCGCCTTTGGTGGTATTGACGCCCGTGGTGCGGCTTCCTATAGTCGCAGCCTGTTCGACCGACCAGTTAAGGAAAGCATGAATCCAACATCGAGAGTCTCCAACTTGTTTACCACAGCATGTCTCGTTACCGGTTTGATCGCCGCCGGCTGTGCCAGCGCTGGTGAAGGCATTAGCATCGCCGACGGCGACGGCAAACTGACGGTGAAGGTGGATGGGCAATTGCTCACCGAATACTATTTCAAGGATGTGCCCCGGCCTTACTTCTATCCCATCATCGGTCCCGGCGGCATCGCCATGACCCGCAACTACCCGATGAAGAAGGTCGAGGGCGAGGACCAAGATCATCCGCACCACCGCTCGCTCTGGTATGCCCACGGCGATGTGAACGGGGTGGATTGCTGGTCGGAGTTGGGGAAAAAGGGCGTCGGTTTTGGCAAGACCCTGCATCGGAAGTTTCTGGAGAAGTCCGCCGGCAAGGATTGCGGTGTCATCCGCACGGAAAACGAATGGGTCGGTCCGGACGGCAAAGTGCTTTGCGCCGACGAGCGGACGATGCGCATCCATCCGCTGCCGGGCGGTGAGTGGATGTTGGATTTCGAGATCACGTTTAAGGCCACGCAGGGCGAGTTGAAGCTCGGGGACACCAAGGAAGGCTCCATGTCCATCCGGCTGCCGGCGACCATGAGCGTTAAGAGCAGGGTCATGAAAGAGAAGGCGCAGGGTCACATCATCAACAGCGAAGGGCAGCGCGACGCCGACGCTTGGGGCAAGCGCGCCAAGTGGTGCGACTACTACGGCCCGGTCGAGGGCAAGGTCCTTGGCGTGGCCATCTTTGATTGTCCCAAGAACCCGCGTCATCCCACGTGGTGGCATGTGCGCGACTATGGTTTGTTCGCGGTGAACCCCTTCGGCATTCACGATTTTGAGAAAGGGAAACCCAAGGGCACCGGCGATATGATCATTCCGGCCGGCAAGAGCCAGACCTTTCGTTATAGGTTCGTCTTCCACAAGGGCGACGAGAAAGAGGGCAAGGTGGCCGAGCGTTACGAGCAATATGCGGCGGGCCATTAATCGCAGACCACGGCAATCTCAAACATCATGAGCAGCGTCATCAGTCGTAGAGAGTTCTTGCGCCGCTCGCTGACCGTCGGCGCGACCGCTGGCCTGTCGGCCGGCAGTTGGAACCTGGTTCGTGGCGCCAACGACACCATTCGCGTCGGCGTGTGCGGCTTCGGTGGACGCGGACGCGCGCACATAGACGGCTTCAACAAGATCCCCGGCGTGCGCGTCGTGGCCTTGTGCGACGCCGACAGCAAGATTTTGGCGCGCGGCGTGGCGGACGTGGAAAAGCGCGGTCAGAAGGTCGAAGCCTACACCGACGTGCGAAAGATGCTCGATAACAAGGATATTGACCTGGTGTCCACTGCGACGCCAAATCACTGGCATTCGCTGTTCATCGTCTGGGCGTGTCAGGCCGGCAAGGACGTGTATGTCGAGAAACCGCTGTCGCTGACGATCCGCGAGGGACGGTTGATGGTGGAGGCGGCTCGCAAATACAAACGCGTGTTTCAGACTGGCAGCCAACAGCGCTCGATGCGGGACAATCGGATCGGCTGCGCGCTGGTCCGCGAGGGCGCGATCGGCAGGGTCCACACGGTCATCGGAGCAAACTATCCCAGCCCGTGGAACTGCGCGTTTCCCGGACAGCCGGTGCCGGACGGGTTGGATTGGGATATGTGGTGCGGCCCGGTCGAGCCTGTGCCGTTTAACAAGGATCTTTTTCTGCCGCGAGCGAAGCCCGGCTGGATTTCCTTCCGGCCGTATTCGGGCGGCGAGATGACCGGCTGGGGCGCGCACGGCTTGGATCAAATCCAGTGGGCGCTCGGCATGGACGAAAG
>JAOACV010000693.1 GCA_026417675.1 Verrucomicrobiia bacterium | reverse complement strand
CGATTCGGGGGCGTTGGAACAATCGTTTTTCATAGTGCCAACCGGCGGCGCAGTTTCTCTTTGCCGCGCAGCACGTTTGTCTTGACGGTGCCGACCGGGCAATCGAGCGCTTGTGCCGCCTCTTCGTGCGAAAGACCGTTCTGACAACACAAAACGATCGCCGCTCGCTCGGCGGAACTTAGTGTTTTCATCGCTTCAGTTAAGTCCATGCGCGCGAGGCTCGCCGCAGCGCCATCCGCTTGTGCCGGCTCCGGCGGCGAGTCGTCCAACACCGTCAGCGGGACTTCTTGGGTGCGGCGGGCGTGCATGCGCCATTCGTTATAGGCAATTCCGAACAACCAGGTTGAGAACCGCGCTTGGCCACGAAACGTGCTCAGTTTTCTCCACGCTCGCAGAAACGTCTCTTGCGCGAGATCGTCAGCCAAGTGGGCGTCGCCTTGCGTCATCTTGAGCAGAAACCCGCGCACGGGCGATTGATGGCGTCGCACCAGCTCGTCGAACGCGCGGTCGTCCTCATGTAACAGGACGCGGGCAATGAGATCAGCATCGGAGAAGGACACAGGTCAACTTGAGCCATTCTGCTTCCGCTCGACCTTCCACGTAATCAAAAAGGCCACGCCCATCAATAGCGGGATCAGACCAACTGGCCAGTAACCCGGTGCTTGGAGCAGGAACAACACGACCAACCCCGTGCCGACGCCGATGCTTACCAGGCCGCGCCGTAAATCGCTGTAAGGCTGACGCGGCATTTGCTGCAACCGCAGCAACTCCGGCGGGATCGGGGCACCTTTCTCGATCATCGCGCGAAGCGTTTCGTGCAGCATCTTGTTTCGCCTCAATTGCGCGGTGATCCGCAATGCGACCAGGCCGACGATTGTGGCGAAGAAACCGATGGGCACGATGATTTCTTCACCCCATGAACCCCGAACAACCTGCCGGTTGCGTTGCTCCAACTGCTCGAATGATCGCCGGTCCGTCGTCTCCTTGCGCGGCGGATTCTTCCCGTGCTCGATATTTCCGGCGGCGGCAGCCTTCTTGTCGCCCTTTGGAAGGACGACGGCAGCGTGGTCAGACTTGTTGGTGGTGAGCACCGTTAGCCCGTTAGTTTCAGCCGAGAAAGCGGGCGCAGCGATGGTCATGCACAGTGAGGCGCAGAAGGACCCTAGAAGTGTGGCAAGTGGAAAGGTGTTTTTCATGGTGTCTGCTACTGAGATGCGCCAACCCGGCGGTTTGGATTCAACGAAGCTGCGCGGATGCGGCTCAGAGGTTGGGCAGGTCACGCAGCATCGCTTCGACCGCGCCGTAGTGTGCGGAGGAAAGGGGGCCAAGACGGCGTGTGAGTTTGCCGGGGAAACAGGCTTCGCCGGACGGCGGTTCAGTAGGCACCGAAAGCCTCTGTCACACACACCACCAGTGTCCCGGACTCACCGTCTTCAGATTGAAGGACCGCTGGTTTTCGGGCAAAGAGGCCAGCAACTCTTGGGCTTTCCGGCCAATGGCGTCGGCAGCCGACTCCACGTTGCGCTGGTCGACCTTGGCCGAGGCGTGCTTTCGTGGATCTAAGCCGCCGATGCCGGAGGGCGGCTTCATGTCGAGGTTGATGGGGCCGTCGCCGAGTTCGGACATGTCCACCAGTTCGGGGTAGAAGAACATCATGTTCGATGTTTCCCACTTGGCGGCATGATCCGAGTTTGATTCCGGCCCCTTGCTGAGGGTTATCTCCCACAATCCCGTTCCTGCCACGGTGCCGTCGGCGACAACGGGGGCCAGGGCTTTGTTGATCATATCAATCTGCTCGCGGACGTTGTGCCCTGAAACACCGAGGATGACACGAAACCCCGTCCGCTTCAGTCTCGTGAACAGAGTTGTGAGGACCGCTTCCAAGTGTTCCCGTGGAAATCCAGCATGGAAATAGACCGGCGGATAGACCACGCCGCCAAATTTCTCCGCGCACTTGACCAGAATACCGTGGGCCTTGAGCGCGTCATTGCCCAGAGGCAGATGCCTGCCGTGCCACTCGATCAAGCCGAACGGCACATAC
>JAOACV010000692.1 GCA_026417675.1 Verrucomicrobiia bacterium | reverse complement strand
GGACCGACACGACCGGTTTGTAGTCGCGCGACCCTTTCCCCGAAGCGACACACGACTCCCTCAGGGCTTTTCGGCAGTGATAATGTCCAGCTCAGCGACCGCCGCAAACGGTTGGCCGCGAACTTCGCTCTTCGGGACGAGCTAGAGATAGCGCGCCGTGACCGGCTGCGCGAAACGGACGGTTTGCCGGTCAGCGGTGTTGGGCCAGTTCGGATCCCGGCCCGGAGATCATCAGTTGCGCGACGGCTTCTTGCGTCACGGCCACCTCCGGGTTGAACCGCGCGCTCGCCATGTAACGCAGCAGGCTGCGGCGCATCTGGCGCGCGACGGGGTTTTCATCAAGCCCGCTCTTCAAATCCACGCTGCACACCAGCAACTTGCCCTTGCCGAGCCGGGCCTCGAAGACAAGGCCGAGCTTGCGCGCGGTGAACCAGTCGTCAATGACCTGCACAATCGGCCGCAGACCGCGCGGCAGCTCGTCGAGAATCATCGCGCCGGCGCGGCTGACCAGATACCACCACTGCCAATTGCTGTGGAAGTCGGTTGGAAAATCGGCGAGTGCGGGATGTTTCGGGTCGCACAGGATGCCGAGCGTCGTCGGCGGCTGCCGGCGTGTCCAGGCGGTGTTCCAGAAGATCGAGGAGAAACCGAGGATGACCTTGTCCTTCGGCGCGTTCTTCACGCGTTTGGGCGGAATCAACAGCAGCACCTTGCCGCCGCCGTCGAGCGCCGCGAGCGCGTCAGCGTTCAACTCGTCCACGATCCTTACGTCCGCTGCCGGTTGGGCGCCGGTCTTCGACGGATAGACCCAGACGTCCCAGTCGTTCCTAAAGCTCGGACTGGTTGAGAGACCGGCGATCTGCCCCACATCCACGACCAGCTTGTAGCGCGCGGGCGCGGGGACGTCTTTGAGGTCAATCGCGATGCGGCCCAGCGCGATACAGTTGCCCACGGGAACAACTTTGTCGGGTTGCAGCCGCCTAGTGAAAACCGTCTTGCCGTCATCGCCGACAAGCCTGCAGATCGTCGCGACCGGCGAGAGCGGCGCGGGACCGAAGTGGGCGATCTCGATATCGGCTGCCAGTTCCTCGGCGGTGGTGAAAACGCGCTTGGCCAAGCGGGCCAGCGGCACGGTGGCGTTGCAGAAGCGGCGGTATTCCTGCGGCGTGACGTAGCCTTTCTGCTCCCAGAACGGGTCGAGCACGCCGACGAGCGCGGTGCCCTGGCCGGGGAAATCGTGCAGATCGAGCAATTCAAAGCCCGCCATGCCCGGCGTGCGCAGCGCCGACTCGATGTCCTCCTTATAGCAGAGCGTTTGCAGCTTGCCCGACGCGAGGAAAAACTGACGGGCTTGGTCGAGCATGCCATGCTCCGCGAGGCGGTCGCGGAAAATCTCAAAGTTCTTCGGCTTCAGATAGCCGGTGTATTTCTTGATTTCGTCGAAGTTCGGATAGACGCACCACTGGCCTATTTCGTGGCTGACGACCGGCACGGCGCGCGCGCTGATGAAGTCGCGATAGTCGCTGCGTGTCTCCGGCGGTTGGGCGTTGATGCGCGACGTCAGGCCGCCGCCCCACGCCTGGATGCGGGGGCCGGGCACGCAGTGCCACTGGTTTTCCGGCAGTTCCGGCCATCCGGCGCCGGCGGTCCAGAGTCGGCGGGCATCTTTCGCCTTGTAGTGTTCCACATACCTCGCCAGCCACGCTTTGTGGTTCCGGCCACCCGGCTCGTTGCCGTAGGCCATGAGGACGAACGACGGATGGTTGCCGTAGTAGCGGAGGATGCGGTCGGTTTCGTCATAGAGCCATTGGTCCACCGGCTTGCCGTCGCCAAGCGTCGTTGACTGGTTCGCCCACGACGAGGCCTCAACGTGGAGGTAGAATCCCAGTTCGTCCGCCGCGACGAACGCCGCCTCCGGCGGACACCACGAGTGGAACCGCATGTGGTTCAACCCGTGGGCTTGGCACACGCGGATGATCCGCTTCCACGACTCGAGGTCCGTGGGCGGATACCCCGTGCGCGGGAAGATACAGCATTCCAGCG
>JAOACV010000691.1 GCA_026417675.1 Verrucomicrobiia bacterium | reverse complement strand
CAAAACGTCGGCGGACGCGCCTTTGGATTCAGCCGTGGTCTTGCGCTGCTGAATCGCGGCGTCGAGCAAATCGAGCAGTTGTCCTGGCGCATCCTTCGATGCGAGGCCCTCGTCACCGAAGCGCCAGCCGTGGCGTTTGGCAAAGTTGTCGCGGGTTTCGGGCGCGTTTTGCTCGGTGTCGAGCCGGTCGGCGTCCACCAGCGCGCTGAAAAGAAAGCGGGTGTATATCTCCACGGCGCGGAGCTTGGTCGCGCGCTCTTCGGGTGTATTGAAGGGAAGCCGTTCCAGCCAGTCCGGAAGATTCTTGCCGAAATCCGCGACCGGCCAAGGTTGCCCGTTCCAATGCGCGCTGCCAGTCAGGCGCTTTTCGGCATCCCTGGCTTTTTGAAGATGTTTGCCAGTCCTTTGAAGATTAGGCCGGTCATGCAGGCCGGCGTGGTGGCCGTTGATGGCGAAGGCGACGGGCCAGTTTTGGTTAGCAAGTGCCAAGGCCGTGCCGTGGTGGGCGTGGGGCTGCTTGTCTGCCTTCTTGCCTTCGAGTCTTTTCTGGAACTCCTCTTCTGCCTTGCCCAAGTCGTGTAGAAGGCCTGCGAGATAAGATTGACCGTCAGCACCGAACAATTTCCCGAACTGTTTGGCCTGCCTGGCGACGGCGAGCAAATGCTTTGGCAGCGGTTGGTCTTTATGCGCGTAGTATTCCACCGGGATTTTACTTGTTATCATAGGCGGCGGTTATGAGATCGCTCGAATCGGACCCGCGACTCGGCTGACAAACCGAACAGCGCGACGAAGCGGCAAGCGAACGCCGCAACGTTCCGCAGGTGCTCAGCCAATGGTTGAGGTCGGGCTTTGCCGTTCCCGCTGTGCGCCAGAAAGGTGTCAGACACGAGTCCTCCTTCCGTGTGTTGTCGCTCGATGGGGGCGCATCATAGGCTGCCAACGTTCGAAGACAAGGCTTTTGTGCGGTCGTGCGACGTTTGGAGACCGTTGCGCTATTGACACGGGGCGCGGCAGCGTGACAATGGACGGCAGTTCCTGCCCGGAATGGTTTCGGGCGACCGACAACAACCGCACGTTTGCAGCTATCGGAGAATGAAAGTCATGAAGCAAAAGCCACTCGCATCGCAGCCGGATTCTCAGCATCCCTCCCGCCGTGATTTCCTGACAGCCGCCGCCGGCTCGGTTCTGGCGGGTGCCGTCATCCCGCACGTTCATGCGGCGGGCAGCGACCCGATTCAACTCGCCCTCGTCGGTTGCGGCGGCCGCGGCACGGGCGCGGTGCGCGACGCGTTCAGCACCACCAGCCTCGGCCCCATCAAGCTGGTGGCAATGGCCGACGTGTTCGAAGACAAGCAGAAGAGGAGCTACGAGGCCCTGAGCAAAAACAAAGAGGTCGGGCCGCTGGTGGACGTGCCGGAGGACCGCCGTTTCCTCGGCTTCGACGGCTACAAGAAGGCGATGGATTGTTTGAAACCGGGCGACGTGGTGATCCTGGCGACGCCGCCGGCGTTCCGCTGGGTGCATTTCACCTACGCCATTGAGAAGGGCCTCAACGTCTTCATGGAGAAGCCTGTGACGGTGGACGGGCCGACCAGCAAGCGGATGCTCGCGCTCGCCGAGGAAGCGTCGAAGAAAAACCTCAAGGTCGGCGTGGGTCTGATGTCGCGCCACAACAGGGCGCTCCAGCAACTGGCCCAGCGCATCCACAGCGGCGAACTCGGCGAGATCATTCTCATGCGCGGCTACCGGATGCATGGGCCGATCGGATATTTCGCGTCGCCGCCGAAGCCGGAGGGCATCAGCGAACTGCGCTATCAGGTCCAGCGGTTCCACAGCTTCCTGTGGGCCAGCGGCGGCAACTTCAGCGATTTCTACATCCATATCATTGACCATCTCTGCTGGATGAAGAACGCGTGGCCGGTCGAAGCGCACGCGCTGGGCGGGCGGCACTATCGGAAGAACCCCGATGGCGTGGAGTCCATTGACCAGAACCTCGACACGTATGCCGTCGAATACACCTTTGCCGACGGCACGAAGTTCAACT
>JAOACV010000690.1 GCA_026417675.1 Verrucomicrobiia bacterium | reverse complement strand
CGGGGGCGAACATGAGCAGGCCCTTCTTGTAGCAGAGGTCCACGATGCGGAAGGCGAGGTCGCCGTCGGGATCTTCGCCGCCGGGCTTGACGCACTGGACGCCGGCGACGAGACCCTTGCCGTGAACCGCGCCGATGCGCGCGGGGAATTGCTGTTGAAGTTTCGCGAGACCGGCGTGGAGGCGCTCGCCCATCTTCGCGGCGCGCTTTACGAGCTTCTCGCGGTCAATGAGTTGCAGGTTGGCGATGGCTGCGGCGCAACAGATCGGGTTGGCGGAGTGGGTTGAGGTCATTGAACCGGGCGGATACATGTCAATGACCTCGTGGTTGCCGAGCAGGCACGAGAGCGGCATCGAACTGGTGATGCCTTTGCCGCAACAGATGAGGTCGGGCCGCACGCCATAGTGCTCGAACGCCCAATACTTGCCCGTGCGGCCGAAGCCGGCCTGCACCTCGTCGAACACCAGCAGCGCGCTGTTGCGGTCGCACCACGCGCGGAGTTTTTGGATGAACTCCACCGGCGCAAAGCTGGCGCCGCCGCCCTGGTAACTTTCCAGCACGACGCCGCAGACCAGCGCGGGGTCCACGCCGAGGTCGGCGAGTTGTCTCTCGAAGAACTCGAAGGAGGTGTCCTTGCAGCGGAAACCGTCGGGGAACTCGACCTGCACGAAGCCGGGGTCGAGGTTGCCGATCCATTGTTTAAGCGCCGGGATGCCGCCGACCTGTTGCGCGCCGAGCGTGCGCCCATGAAAGGCGCGCGCGAAGCTGACCATGATGAGTTTCTTCGGCGCGATCTTCTGGCCGCGCGTGCGGCAGAGTTTGATGGCACACTCGATGGTTTCGCTGCCGGTGGAGAGCAGGAAGCATTTGTCGAGACCCTTTGGCGCGCGTTCGGTCAGCATCCGCGCGAGCCTCCCGCGCAGTTTGTGCGGAAAGAGGTAGTTGTGGAGCAGGCCTGACTTCGCCTGTTTGACGATGGCGTCAATGAGCGGCTTGCGGCCGTGGCCGACGTTGGTGACGAGCACGCCGCTGGACCAGTCAATCCACCGATTGCCCCACCAGTCCTCCACCAGCGCGCCGTTGCCGCGCTTCCAGACGACGGGCGGCATGCCCTGCATGGACTGCGGTTCGTAGCGGCGCATCTCCTCGATGACTGGCAGCGATTGCGGCACGGGCATTTTGGTGCGGATGCGGCGATTGGGGGTGTTGATCTTCGGAACGGCAACGGGAGTGAGGTCGAATTGTGGCATGGTGACGTGATGAGTGAGGGTTCTTGGTTCGATAGTTTCTGACAAAAGACGCTCAGCGGGCTTGACGCGGCGCGACGTGGGGTTTCGGTTCGTAGTGGATGTCCACCCACGCACCTTCGTTGACGATGGAAAGACGCGCGGCTTCCACGACGAGTTCGTTGATGAAACTGTTAGCGGGCGTCGCCAGAAGACCCTGCCGGTCAATTTCCGCGATCAGTTCGCGGCGACGGGCGAGGGCGTCTTTCTCCGACAGGCCGGCGGTTTCGTTTTCGATCCGGGCCATCGCCTCCAGGTTGGCAGCGACGGATTCGTAGCCATAGCCCACCGGTTTGAAACCCGGCCCTTCCCACGGCACGAACCGGTAGAAGTCGGGGCTGACGTAGTTGTAGTGTGAGCCGCCGCAGCCGATGCCTTCGAGGTAGCAGTAGCGCACGCCGCGATCGTTGTCGCGATGCTCGATCATGCCGTTGACGTTCTTGCCCTCGCAATACATCCTGTCTCTTGTACACATCT
>JAOACV010000068.1 GCA_026417675.1 Verrucomicrobiia bacterium | reverse complement strand
GACGAGCGCGCGAAGCTGCGGAAGGTCATTGTCGAGCGCGCGGAGCAATTCTGGCGGCGGCTGAATCCATTTCGCGGCAACGAATTCAACAACCACGCGTGGCTCCAGACGCTAGCGCTGGCCGAGGCCGGCTTCGTTCTCATCGGCGAGCACGAAGAGGCTGCGGCGTGGGCGGAGTTTTCGCGGCAGCTTTACCTTGGCCGGTTCCTCTGCGGTCTCGGCTATCAGGGCGACAACAACGAGGGCATCGGCTACTGGGGCTACGGGCTGGGCTTTGTGATTGATTACGGCGACCTGATGCGGCACGTCTGCGGCATTGACCTCTTCCAGCATCCGTGGCTGAACCAGACCGCGCGGTTCCCGATGTATTGCGCGCCGCCGGGCGCGTGGGCCGTCAGTTTCGCCGACACGGGCAAGCCCAACCACGGCGTCCGCGGCCCCGCCGAGCAACGGCAGGTGCGCGACCTCGCCATCCGCACGCGCGATCCCTACGCGCTTTGGTATGCCGGCGCGACCAACGCCGTGGACGGCCTCGCGCCGAAGCCGCCGACCGACCTGCCGCAGTCCATCCACTACCGCCACATCGGGTGGGTCATCTTCAACACCTCGCTCGCCGACGGCTTGGTGAACTCCACGTTCGCGATGCGGAGCGGGCCATTCTACGCCAGCCACCAGCACGACGACCAAAACGGCTTCGTCATCCACGCCTACGGCGAAAAGCTGGCGATAGACTCCGGCTACTACGATTGGTGGGGCAGCCCGCACTTCAAGGGTTACTCCACGCTCACGCGCGCCCACAACACGATCCTCGTCAACGGCAAGGACCAGGCCCACATGCAAAAGGGCGCCGACGGGCGCATCGCCGCCTACTACGACTCGCCCGCCTACGGCTACACTGTTGGCGACGCGTCGAATCCCGCCGTGTATCTTGGTCAACTCAAACGATTCGACCGCCGCGCGCTGTTCATCAAACCGGGCTTCGTCGTCATCCACGACCTGCTGCAATCCAGCGCCGCGCCCACCTGCTACGACTGGCTGCTCCACGCCGTCGCGCCCATCGAGACCGACACTGCCTCGCAGTCGTTCGCGCTGACGTCCGGCCGGGCCGCGTTGCGCGGGCGTTTCCTTTCCCCGCCAAAGCTCGCGATGGCGGTAACAAAAGGCTATCCCGTGGAGCCGGTGGACGGTTATAGCACGCGGCCCGTGCCGCCGGAGAAATACGCCCACGAGTGGACGCTGGCGGCCGCGCGCAACGCGCCGGCTGAGAATGAAGACTTCGTGACCGCGATGCAAATCCGCCGGCTCGCGCCCGCTGCGGAGCCGGAGGCGCGCCTGGAATCGCTGAAAGCGGCCAATGCCTTCGGCGTGCGCATCACCGCCGGCAATGACACGCACATCATCCTCTTCCGCCAGCGCGACGCGAAAGGCGCGATAGACGGCGGCGACCTGGACAGTGACGGCGAAGCCGCCGCCGTGTGTTTCGACGCGCAACGGGGCGTGCTGCGGAGCGCGTTTGCCGCCGGTGCGACGTGGCTGCGTTTCCGGGGCAGGGAGTTGTTCCGGAGCGCGACACCGAAAGACTGGTCGTTGCCGCCGGCCAGCAAACCATGAGAGGAGCGCCGGTTCGGTCAGGGGCCGGGAGATGTTGGACAGTTTTCATGGACCCGTCGAGCAGAGGGTTCTGGGCGGATAGCTCCTCCAAGACTAGCGGCGGCAACGCAGCCAGTCCCGCTCGCAGTTCTGGTCTCAACAAGTGCAGTTTCTCCTACGGACTCATCGGATCCATTCAGAGCGCGAACAGCCACTGTCCTTGACCGCGGGCGCGGCGGGGCATAAAATCCGCGCCCGCTTGACGAGCTAGAAACTGTTATGTCTGCGCCTGATTATGCCGAGCGGGTGAACGCCGCGGCCGTGCTGGTGGGTTCGCACCTCCCCGCGGGCCATGGCGACAAGCCCGCCATCTTATGTGGCGACCAGACGATCACCTATCGGCAGCTCTACGAGAACGTCAACCGCGTCGGCAACGCCCTGCGCAAGCTCGGCGTGCGCATCGAACAGCGCGTGGCCATCATCCTCCCCGACTGCCCGGAGTGCATCTATGCCTTCCTTGGCGCGATGAAGATCGGCGCCGTGCCCATCCCGATCAACACGCTGCTGACGGCGCGCGACTATGAATACATGCTCAACGACAGCCGTGCCCACGTGCTGGTGGTCGAGCCGTCGCTGCTCCACCCCATCATGGAAATTCGCGGCCACTTGGAGCATCTGGAACACATCGTCGTGGCCGGGCCGGGCGCGGACGGGCCGCTGGTGTTGAGCGAGCTGATGGCGCAAGCGTCGCCGCAACTGCAACCGGCTGGCACCACCAAGGACGACGCGGCGTTCTGGCTCTACAGTTCGGGCACGACCGGCTTTCCGAAAGGCACCATCCACCTTCACCACGACATGATCGAAGCGGCTGACCGTTACGCGCGCGACACGATCGGCCTGGCGGAAGACGACGTCTCCTTCTCGGTGGCCAAGCTCTTCTTCGCCTACGGGCTGGGTAACGGCCTCTACTTCCCGCTGCGCACGGGCGGCACGACGGTGCTGCTGCCGGGCCGCGCGCTGCCGGAAGTGGTGTTCGAGACGATTGACCGCTACCAGCCGACGGTGTTCTACAGCGTGCCGACCAGCTACGCCGCGCTGTTGCACTTGGCGGAGAAGACGCACCGCAGCCAGCTCGGACGCGTCCGCATGTGCATCTCCGCCGGCGAGCCGCTGCCCAAGCCGATCTTCGAGAAATGGCGCAAACGTTTCGGCGTGGAAATCCTCGACGGCATCGGCTCCACCGAAATCCTGCACATCTTCATCTCCAACCGGCCCGGCAAAGTCCGCCCCGGCAGCACCGGCCAGATCGTGCCCGGCTACGAGGCGCGTATTGTGGACGAGCAGGGCCGCGACCTGCCCGACGGCGAGACCGGCACGCTGCTCATCAAGGGCGAGAGCATCGCCGCCGGCTACTGGAACAAACACGCGCAAACCAAGGAAACGTTCCAGGGTGAGTGGATCAACACCCACGACAAGTTCACCCGCGACAGCGACGGCTTCTTCTGGTATGCGGGCCGCACCGACGACATGTTCAAGGTCAGCGGCCTGGCTGTCTGGCCTGCGGACGTCGAGGCCATCCTCCAGGAGCATCCCGCCGTGCTCGAAAGCGGTGTCGTCGGCGTGCCGGATGAGGACGGGCTGATCAAGCCCCGCGCCTACGTCGTCCTCAAAGACGGCTACCAGCCTTCGGAAGAACTCGTGCGCGAGCTGCAGACCTTCGTCAAGGTCAACACCGCGCCCCACAAATACCCGCGTTCGATCCTCTTCGTCAAAGAGCTGCCCAAGACCGCCAACGGCAAGATCCAACGCTACAAGCTGCGCAAGTCCGCCCCCTCCCACAGCCATCATCCCGCCGGCAAACACCTTCCGTTGAGCCAGTTCTGAGGCTTCGCAAACTGCGGCTCGCGCCCTTGTTTTTCCTTGCCGCTCCGCGCCCCGCGGCCTATCACCTATCGCGGAAATCTCATGCGGATCATCGTCGCTCCCGACAAATTCAAAGGCTCGCTCACGGCCGAGGAGGCCGCCGACGCCATCGAACGCGGCATCCGCCGCGTTTTGCCCCGCGCGACGGTCGTGAAGACGCCGATGGCCGACGGCGGCGAAGGCACGCTGCGCGCCCTCGTCAGCGCCACCGGCGGACGGCTGTTGCACCGGCGCGTCATCGGACCTCTCGGCAAACCCGTCACAGCCGCCTGGGGCATTCTCGGCGACGGCAGGACCGCGGTCATCGAAATGGCCGAGGCCAGCGGTTACAAACTCGTCCCGCCCGCCCAGCGCAATCCGCTCGTCACCACCACCTACGGCACCGGCGAACTCATCCTCGCCGCGCTGCGCCACGGCTGCAGGCGCTTGATCGTCGCCATCGGCGGCAGCGCCACCAACGACGGCGGCGCCGGCATGGCGCAGGCCCTCGGCGCGCGCCTCCTCGACGCGCGGGGCCGCGAGTTGCCGCGCGGCATTGGCGGCGGCGCGCTGGATCGTGTGGCGCGGGTTGATTGTTCCGGATTTCAGATTTCGCATGCCGCGTTGGAAACCCTCGTGGCGAGTGACGTGCAAAACCCGCTCGTCGGTCCGCGCGGCGCCAGCGCCGTCTTCGGTCCCCAAAAAGGCGCGACGCCGGCGATGGTCAGACAACTCGACGCCAACCTGCGTCACTGGGCCAGGATGATTGCGGCATCCGGATTGCGGAATGCGGAATATGAAATGTTGACCACCTTCCCCGGCGGCGGCGCGGCAGGCGGGCTGGGCGCGGGTTTGCGCGCGTTCCTCAACGCCCGGTTCCGCCCCGGCATTGAGGTGGTCATCGAACACGCCCAGTTGGCCGAGAAACTGCGCGGCGCGGACTTGGTGGTCACCGGCGAAGGACGACTGGACCGTTCGACGCTCGACGGCAAAGCCCCTCTGGGCGTCGCGCGTCTGGCCCGGCGGCTCGGCGTGCCCGTCATCGCCCTCGGTGGCGCGCTCGACGCGAATGCTGAAGCGGCGTTCCTTCGCGCCGGATTTGCCGCCGTGCTCCCGTTGATGAGCGGCGCGATCGGCATCGAGGAGTCCATGGCGCGCGCCGCCGACCTGTTGACGGCGACCGCCGCGCGCGTCATGCGGCTCGTGCAACTCGGCGCATCCCGACGGCGTTCATAAGTTCCCACACACAACACGCAACACGCCATACACTGAAATACGAACGATGAAAACCGCATTACTCTTCTCCGGCCAGGGCGCGCAGGTCGTCGGCATGGGCCAAGACCTCGCCGCGGCGTTCCCGGCGGCGCGACAGGTGTTTGACCGGGCCAACGCCACGTTGGGTTACGATCTCGCGAAGATTTGCTTCGAGGGGCCGGAGGCGGAATTGACCCAGACCGACAACGCCCAGCCCGGCATCTTCACCACTTCCATCGCCTGCCTCGAAGCGCTGCGCGACGAACTGGCCCGGCAGAACCGGTCGCTCGACTTCCAAGCCGCCGCCGGTCTCTCGCTCGGCGAATTCACCGCCCACGTGGCGGCCGGCACGATGAGCTTCGACGACGGCCTGCGCCTGGTGCGGCTGCGCGGCCAGGCGATGCAGGCCGCGTGCGACGCCACTCGCGGCGGCATGGCCGCAATCGTGGGCCTCGATGAGGCCGCCTGCGTCGCGGTCTGTCAGGAAAGCGGTGTTGAGATGGCCAACCTCAACTGTCCCGGCCAGATCGTCATCAGCGGCGAGAGGGCCGCGCTGGAGGCCGCGTGCGAAAGAGCCAAGACCCGCGGCGCCAAGCGCGTCCTGCCCCTCAACGTCGTCGGCGCGTATCATTCGCGCCTGATGGCCCGCGCGCAGGCGCCGTTGCGCGAGGCGTTGAACCAAGTCTCCTTGAGCGCGCCGAAAGTGACCGTTATTTCCAACGTGACCGCGCAAGCGGCCGGCACGCCGCAGGAAATCCGCGACCTGCTCGTCCGCCAGGTCGTCTCGCCGGTGTATTGGGAGGCCTCGATGCGCTGGCTGCTGGCCCAAGGCTTTCAGCGGTTCATCGAACTCGGCCCTGGCGCGGTGCTGGCGGGATTCCTAAAACGCATTGATTCCTCCGCGGACATCGTGTCCGTCAACGACTGCAAGACCCTCGCAGCCGCCGTGGCGAANCTGTCAGCCGCTTGAGTTCAAGTGAATTGGGAGCGCTGTCCAGTTAGCTGGATCGCGCTTTCCGAACGCGATCCAGCTCGAACTTTGCAGCGGTCGCGACTCCGCTCAGCCACAGCCGACTCTGTTCTTGAACCGTGCGAGGCGGCGTTGGTAAAGTCGCGGCGATGGGAGACTCGACGCCCGAACGGTTGGACGAGAGCGTTTTCGCCGTCATCCCTGCCCACAACGAAGCGCCGGCCGTGCGCGAGGTGGTCGCGGGGCTGCTGGCGTTCTGTCGCAACGTTGTGGTGGTGGATGACGGTTCCCGCGATGAGACGGCGGCGGTGGCGCGCGAGGCCGGGGCGCACGTGGTGCGGCATCTGATCAACCGCGGCCAGGGCGCGGCGATTCGCACCGGGATGGACTTTGCCCTCAGCCGTGGCGCGAAGGTGATCGTGACGTTTGACGCCGACGGCCAGCACGATCCGGCCGACCTGCCGGCTGTCGTCGCGCCGCTGTTGCGCGGCGAGTGCGACGTGGTGCTGGGCACGCGGTTCAAGGATCGTCGCAGCAATGTGCCCCCGCTGCGCCGGTGGGTGTTGCGCGGCGGCATTTTGTTCACTCGGCTTGTCTCCGGCATCAAGGTGACCGACACGCACAATGGATTCCGCGCCTTCTCCCGGCGGGCGGCGGAACTGATCGAGATCAACCAAGACAGGATGGCCCATGCCTCGGAGATCTTGGATGAAATCGCGCGGCAGCGGCTGCGCTATTGCGAAGTGCCTGTGCGCGTCCGTTACAGCAACTACTCACGCCAGAAGGGCCAAAGCTCGTGGGCGAGCCTGCAAATCGTCTGGCATTTCCTGTTCGAGAAACTGCGCCGATAGCGCCGCCTGCCATGATCATCAAGGTTCTGCTGGTCAGCTTCTTCCTTTTCAGCCTGTCGCGGGCGGTGCTGCGGTTTCGCGACGGCCACATCAACGCCCGCGAACTGGTCGGCATCTGTTTGTTCTGGCTGGCCGCGTCGGTGGTGGTCATCTGGCCGGCGGTGACGATGCTGCTGGCCAACCTCTTGGGAGTCGCCCGCGGCGCCGACGCGATCCTTTACCTGACCGTGGCCGCGCTTTGCTATCTGGCCTTCCGCACCTACATCCGCATCCGGGACGTTGAGAAAGAGTTGACCGAACTGGTCCGGCGGCTCGCCCTGTTCGAGGCGGAACGTTCCTCAAGAAACAAGTCCTCGGAGCGGCCGTAAGCTTTGGCTTTCTGGGGGCACGCACAAAACAGCAGGAGAAGTTCCGGCCACCTGCGCGCTTTTTGACCTTCCGTGTCTTCCGTGATTTCGCTTGGTTTTCCCTCCCAGATTTCGGTTGGCTTCCTGCGGCGGCCAACGGTAGCGTATCGGGCCAGATGAACTGGCTCGACCAACTGGAGCGGCGCTTGGGCCGCTACGCGATTCCCGGACTGGTGCGCATCGTCATCGGACTGAACGCGCTCGTGTGGGTGTTGCTGCACGCCAATCGGGAGTGGTATGAGACGCTCACGCTTGACCCGGAGCGTGTAATGCAGGGCGAGGTCTGGCGGCTGGTGAGCTACCTGTTTATCCCGCCGGCGATGGACGCGATCTGGCTGGCGCTGGCGCTCTATTTTCTCTGGATCGTCGGCGAGGGTCTCGAACAAGAGTGGGGGGCGTTCAAGCTCAACGTCTTCTACTTCACCGGCATGATCGCCACGACGGCGGTGGCGTTCTTCATCGCGCGGGGCGCGGTGGACAACCGTTTCTTGAACCTCTCGCTCTTCCTGGCGTTCGCGACGGTCTTCCCGGAGTTTGAGGTGCTGTTGTTCTTCGTCCTGCCGGTGAAGGTCAAATGGCTTGGCTGGCTGGCCGCGCTGCCGGTGTTTTGGTCCATCCTCTCCGGCCCGCTGCCGATCAAACTGACGGCCGTCGTCTCGCTAGGCAACTATCTCCTTTTCTTCGCCCCGCATTTCTGGCGGACGGCGATGATGAACCGGCAGGTTCTGCGGCGGCGCGCGCAGTTCGAGGCCGACAAGCGCGATGCAGAATCCGAGACGTGGCACCGCTGTGTCGTCTGCGGCAAGACCGAGCGGGACGATCCCAACTTGGAGTTCCGCGTGGCGGATGACGACCGGGAATACTGCATGGAGCACTTGGGCCGGGCGGAGAGCGTTAAACGCAAGACGTAAGGCGTGATCTGGCGCGTCTGCGCTTCGCGTTTTGCGTTTCACGTTTTCAGGTTTATGCGCATCATCACAGGTTCAGCCGGCGGCATTCAACTCGTCGTGCCCCGCGGCGACCGCGACGTGCGGCCCACGCCCGATCGTGTCAGGGGCGCCATCTTCAACAGCCTCGGCGAGGCCGTTGTCGGCGCGCGGGTGCTTGATCTCTACGCCGGCAGCGGCGCGCTTGGCATCGAGGCCCTCAGCCGCGGCGCGGCCAGCGCGATGTTTGTGGAGGTGTCGCGCGGTTGCGTGAAGGCCATCCGCCGGAACCTGGCAGCGGCGCGTGTCGAGGACCGCGCGACGGTGCTGGAGGATGACGTCATTCGCGCCTTGCGCCGCATGGCCGTCGAGGCGCCGTTCACGCTGGTGCTGGCCGATCCGCCGTATGCGAAGCAGCCGGGTTGTCCCCCGCTGGCCCAACAACTTCTGGACAACGAAGACCTCGCTGCGATGACGGCCCCCAACGGCTGGCTGGTGATCGAACACTACAAAACCGATACCCTGACGCCCGCGGCGGCATGGCGG
>JAOACV010000689.1 GCA_026417675.1 Verrucomicrobiia bacterium | reverse complement strand
AGATGTGTATAAGAGACAGACGGTGCACACCGCCAGCGAGCCGAGGATGCCGATGGGCATGTCGCGTTGCGCGTGCTTCGCCTCCTGCGCGGCGGTGGAGACCGCGTCGAAGCCGATGTAGGCGAAGAAAATCACGCCCGCCCCGCGCAGCACGCCCTCCCAGCCGAATTTGCCCGGCCCCGCCGACTCCGGCACGAACGGCTGCCAGTTAGCCGGGTTGAGATAAGCCAGCCCCACGGCGATGAAGATAAGGATCACAGAGACCTTGACCGCCACGATGAAGTCGTTGAACGTCGCCGATTCCTTGATGCCGATCACGAGCAGGATGGTGATGAACCCGACGACGGCCATGGCGGGCACGTTGAGCGTCGCACCCGTGTGCGTCCAACCCTGCGTGAACAAACTCCAGATGTCCCACCACGGGACATGGGCCGGCGTGACGTGATTGTAGGGCGCGGAGGTAAACGCGGGCGGGATGGCGATGCCAAGGTCCTTGAGGAACGACACGACATAGCCCGACCAGCCAACCGCGACCGTCGAGGCCGCGAAAAGGTATTCCAGAATCAGGTCCCAGCCGATGATCCACGCGATGAACTCGCCCAGCGTCGCGTAGCCGTAAGTGTAGGCCGACCCGGAAATGGGGATCATCGCCGAGAACTCCGCGTAGCACAGCCCCGCGAACGCGCAGGCGATGCCGGCCAGCACAAACGAAAAGACAATGCCCGGCCCAGCATAGTTGGCCGCCGCCTGACCGGTGAGCACGAAGATGCCCGCGCCGATGACGGCGCCGATGCCGAGCATGACGAGGTTTGCCGGACCCAGCGCGCGGCGCAAACGCTGGTCGGTGATGGCTTCCTTCTGCAACTCCGTGACGGCGCGTCGGCGAAACAAGGTCATCAAAAAGGTCTCCGGTTCTCCTGGCAGTCGGCGCGCATTCTAGGGAGTCGCCGCCAATTGTCAAACGCCGCCGGCGCGTCGGCTGGCACGACAAACGCGGCCGCGGTCACAAGGCCTCGGGTTCGAAAGGCTCGCCGGGGTTTCGACCCGCGGAACCGCACGACATTTGGCGTTGAGGACGACACCGGCTTGACTCGCTACCGCGGCAACCTATGATGCCCGTCATGCTCGACATCAAACTCATCCGCGAAAATCCCGATGCCGTCCGCCAACGACTGGCGGCGCGCGGCCGGGGCGACGAGGCGCAGGTGGACCGCGTGCTGGCGCTCAACGAACGCCGTCGCAAGCTGGTCTCCGAGTCCGACGCACTCAAGGCCCAGCGCAACGCCGTCAGCAAGGAAATCGGCGCGCTGAAGGCCCAAGGCGCGGACGCCAGCGAGAAGATGGCCGCGATGCGCGAAGTCGGCGACCGCATCGCCGCGCTGGACCGTGACATCGCCGCCGCGGAGGAGGAACAGCGGGCGATCCTGCTCACCATTCCCAACCTGCCGCATCCGAGCGTGCCGACGGGCAAGGACGCCGCTGACAATCTCGAAGTGCGCCGCTGGGGCAACAAGCCGGAGTTCGCCTTCGAGCCGAAACCGCACTGGGAGATCGGCGAGGCGCTCCGCATCCTCGACTTTCCGCGCGCCGCGAAGATCAGCGGCAGCGGCTTCATCCTCTACAAAGGCGCCGGCGCGCGACTGGAGCGCGGGCTGATCAACTTCTTGCTCGATCTGCACACGCGCGAGCACGGTTATACCGAGGTCTTTCCGCCGTTCCTGATCAACCGCAACGCGATGATCGGCACGGGCCAGTTGCCCAAGTTTGAGGAGGACATGTATCGCCTGCGCGACGATGAGTTGTATCTTGCGCCCACCGCCGAGGTGCCCGTCAGCAACATCCACCGCGATGAAACCCTGCGGCTCGACCAATTGCCAATCTACTACTGTGCCTACACACCCTGCTTCCGGCGCGAGGCCGGCGCGGCAGGCAAGGAGACTCGCGGCATGATCCGCGTCCACCAGTTTGACAAGGTCGAGATGGTGAAGTTCACCCATCCCGACACCAGCTACGACGAACTGGAAAAG
>JAOACV010000688.1 GCA_026417675.1 Verrucomicrobiia bacterium | reverse complement strand
TTGTTGAACCCCTGGAGTTTCAGCCAGTGCGACGCCGAACTGGCGCGCGGAGAGCGCGCGGAGCCGCCGACCTACGAGCAACGCGTGGATTTCATGGCCCGGCATTTCGAGAAGCTGCTGGCATTCCGCATCGAACGCGTCGCGTGCGTCCAGTTCCGCAAAGTCGCCCGGTGGTATGGCCGCGCCCTCGGCGTGCCGAAACCCATGCGCCACCGGCTGGTGATGTTCAAAGACGCCGCCGAGTTTCGGCAACTGATCGCCGACCTGCGCTCCACCAAACCGCAAGCGCCAGGAAGCGGCCCACAACCCCACATCCCCCTCCCGTCCGGCACGAACGAGTAATGGTGAGTTGCGGGAAAGTGTTTGCGGCTTTTGGAGTGGATGCGACTCGCCGGGTGAAGAACCTCATGCCTCGCGATGCGGCGGGTTGCGGCTAGGTCGGACGGTGTGCTAAGGTCGCCGTCCATGAGAGCGGTAGTTTTCAAGGAGCACGGCGGACCGGAGAAACTCCAGATGGCTGAGATGCCCGAGCCGAAACCCGGCCCGGAGGAGGTTTTGGTGCGGGTGCGCGCCTGCGCGTTGAACCATCTGGACCTTTGGGTGCGTCAGGGCTTGGGGTTTCCTATTGAGATGCCTCACATCGGCGGCAGTGACATCGCCGGCGAGATCGCTGATGTCGGCGCCCGTGTCAGACATCTCCGCGTCGGCCAGCGCGTCATCATTTCCCCAGGCATCAGTTGTGGCTGGTGCGCGCAGTGCGCGGGGGGCAATGACAGCCAGTGCGCCGAGTTTGACATCATGGGGTTGCGCCGTCAGGGCGGCTACGCCGAGTTTGCCAAGGCGCACATGAAGGATATCCATCCCGTTTCCGACCGGCTCGGGTTCGACGAATGGGCCGCCGTGCCGCTGGTGTTTCTGACCGCGTGGCACATGTTGGTCAGCCGGGCGCGCCTCCGGCCGGGCGAGACGGTTCTCATTCACGCGGCCGGCAGCGGCATTGGTTCGGCCGCCATCCAGATCGCCAAGCTTTGCGGCGCGCGCGTGCTGACCACGGCGGGCAGCGACGCCAAGCTCGACATGGCCAAGCGATTGGGCGCCGACGCAGGCATCAACTACATCCGCGAGGACTTCGCCGAACGCGCGCTGCAGGAAACCGGCGGCTGCGGCGTGGACGTGGTTTTCGAACACATCGGCCCTGACACCTGGCCGCGCAACCTGCGTTGCATGGGTCGCGGCGCGAGGATGGTCTTCTGCGGCGCCACCGCCGGCCCGCAGGCGAGCGTGGACATCCGGATGACGTTCCTCAAGCAGCATTCACTCATCGGCTGCTACATGGGCGGCAGGCGCGAACTGATGGAGGTGCTGAGGCTCGTGGAGGCCGGCAAGCTGCGTCCCGTGCTCGATCGCCGTTTCGGCATGGCCGAGGTCGCCGCCGCCCAGGAACGCATGGCGCAGCGCAAGCACTTCGGTAAGATCGTCGTCCGGTGGTAACCGGCGCCGCGACGGGCTTTCAAACCATTCCGGCCCAGATGCGGCCATTCGGGCCGCGGCAGCGGTGTGCTCTACTTTTTCGCGTCAGCGGGCTTCTCCCCGGATGGTTTCTCGTCGCTGCTCTCGCCGCTCAGGACTTTTTCCAAGCTCGGGTCGCGTGGACGACCGAGGTCGAGGGTCTTGCGGTAGTGGAACTTGGCGAGGCCGAGGAACGGCGGCTTTTGCATCGCATAGACGACGGCGAGGTTGTAGTGGGCGTCGGCGTAGTCGGGCCGCAACTCGATCGCGCGGCGTAGTTCCTGTTCGGCGGCGGAGCGCCAGCCTTTGCGCCAGCAAGCGATGCCGAGGAAGTTGTGCGCCTCGCTGTTGTTCGGGCTGAGCTTGACGGCGCGGGTCAGCTCAGCAATGGCGTCGTCAAGGCGGTCCTGTTTGAAGTAGATGATGCCGATGATGGAGTGGGAGTAACCGTCGTCAGGGGCGATTTGCAGCGCGCGATTGAGCCTGTCTCTTATACACATCT
>JAOACV010000687.1 GCA_026417675.1 Verrucomicrobiia bacterium | reverse complement strand
GGCGTAGTGTTTGTCGGGCTGAAGCCAGAACGGAACCTTGACGTTGCCGGGCTGGCGATATTTCGCGTATTCGGGCGCGGTGAACCACGACTTGTCCACGATGCCGCCGATCCACTTCGTGTCCACCGTCACGTCGTCGCCAATGCTCTGCGCGGGCAGCGAGCCGGGCAACCTGATGCGGCCACCCAGCGTCTGGTTGAACCACTGTTCGGCGACGCCCTTGTCGTCGCGGTCGAGCGCGAATCGCCATTGGCCCGCGAGGGATTGAATCTCTTGCCCGTTAGCGCAAGCCGTCAGCGCGATCCAGCAAACAGAGAGAGTGACCATGGTTTTCATCCGATGTGTCTCCTGTGCAAAGTCCAGCCCATTGTTAGCCGAGGCGGCTCGGAATACAACGACGCTATGACTCACGGCGGTCTCGCCGGGATACGGCGCGCGGTGGCCGGCGGGGGAAGGTCGTCGGGGAAGCGGGCCACCCGTTCGCCCGCGAGCAACAATCCGGGAGCGCACCACGAGGCGTTTCCGCAATAATCTGGAGCTTCACTCCAACAGCAAAACCGTGTAGGCTGCGGACAGCCTTAATTTTGGAGAGACGCATGGATTACGTTAGCCGCTTCAAACGCGCGGGCAAAAACGTCTGCGTTCATCCCGACGCGTTCATCGAGCACCCGGAGGTCGTCGAGGTCGGCGACGATGTGACCATCGAGAAGGGCGTCTATATCTGCGGCAAACCGAAAGAATGCCGCTTCGGCTCGCGCGTGCGGCTGGAGACCAGCGTCTATATGACCCTCGACCGCGCGCGGCTGGTCATCGGCAACGACGTGCGCCTCTATCCGTTCTGCTACATCAGCGGCGGTGAGAACTTCGTTGAGATCGGCAATCACACCCACTTCGCGCCCGGCTGCGTCATCTACGGTCACGGCGGCACCAAGGTCGGCAATCATTGCGCGTTTGCCGCCCACTCGATGCTGGCCAGCATCGCCCACGATTGGCGGCGCGTGGATGTGCCGATGGACATCACCAGCGTCAGAGGCCCCATCGTCATCGAGGACAACGTCTATGCGGGCGCCAACGTCATCATCAACATGGGCATCACCGTCCGGCGCGGCTGCTGCATCGCCGCCAACGCCGTCGTGCTGGAGGACACCGAGCCTGGCGGTCTCTACGTCGGCGCGCCCGCCAAACGCAAGTGCGACCGCAACGACCCCGGCAAACCGCCCCCCAAGACCTTCGGCAGCCTGTTTAAGAAGCTGCGCCGGCAGACGCGGCGCCCAGCTTGAGCTGCCAGCGACAGGTTCACGCAACCCCTCGCGAGGAGGTTCAGCCGTCTGATTTCAACACGCCTTCGCGGACGAGAAACCGGCGGATTTCCTCGGCGACCAGCCGGTTGCCGGCGGGGGAAAGATGGCCGCCCGTCTCGCGGCCTTGGTAGATTTTCTGGTCGGGATGGGCTTGCGCCCAGTCCCGGAAAATCTTCGAGAGGCTCAGACAAGGCAGCCGGATGGCGGCTGCATATTGTTCGCAGAGCCGCTCGATGGGTTCGTGACGCGCGCGCCTGCCGAGCACGTCCCGGTCGGGAATGATCATCCATAGCGGCGTCGCGCCCGCCGCACGGACCTCCGCCGCGAAGCGGGCCATGATCCCCGACAGCACGAGCGCGCCTTCGGACTGCGCGGTGACGGTCCGATCACGCAGCGCGCGCTGGAATCTCGCGAGCGCGCCGAGGGCGTAAGAGCGGACCCCCGCGCCGATCTTTCGACGGCCTGTCACGTATTCCTCAAAGAGTTGCTCGGGCGGAATCACCGGAGACCCGACGAGCTTGAGGCTTCCGTGTTCCGGCACGAACCGCGGTTTGGCGTAGTCGCGGAACCAGAGCGTGTTCCGGGAATAATCCCGGACGAAGAACCCCAACAGCACCACATGCGGATGATAGCGCCGGCCCTCGCGCTCAAACAGGAGCAGTTGTTGATCTGTCTCTTATACACATCT
>JAOACV010000686.1 GCA_026417675.1 Verrucomicrobiia bacterium | reverse complement strand
AGATGTGTATAAGAGACAGGCCTACCACTGCGCACGCACAACGCAGTCCCAGCTCGCTGACAACAAGCTCTCAGAGTTCTTCGGCGCGCCCGACTCGAAAGGTCGCCTTGACACGCGCGTCCAGGTTCGGAAACTTGCCCCCGCAATCATTCCCGCTCAGCTAGAGATGGAACCCTGGCGGTTATTTCACTTCTGTCCGCGTTGCGGTCGGCGTCGGAAGGCAGCGCCGAAGGCGCCGTTGTTTCATTGCGGCGCGTGCGGATTCCATTATCACTTCAATCCGACGCTCGCGGTGGCGGTTATCGTGGTGCGAGAAGACGGGCGGGTGCTGTTCATCCGGCGGGCGAGGTCGCCGGGAAAGGGCAAGCTCGGCATGCCGGGCGGGTTCGTGGACTTCGGCGAGTCCGCCGAGGAGGCGGCGCGGCGTGAGACACGCGAAGAGGTGGGCATCGAACTCGACGACATGCGGTTTCTCGGTTCCTACGTCAACCGCTATCCCTACAAAGGACTGACCTACGTGACGCTGGACCTGTTCTTCGTGGCGAGATCGCGATCCCGTCGAGCGCGGGCGCTGGAGGATGTGCAGACCGTGTGCTGGCTGAAGCCGGCGGAAGTTCGCACGAGCGAACTGGCCTTCGTGTCCATGCGAAAGGCGTGGAAGCGATGGGCGCGGGGTAGTCGTGGTTCTGGACAAATGCGTCGGGGCCAACTCCAAGGAACTTAAGGTCTCGCCATGGGCGCGGATCAGTTGTGCTTTGTTTCAACCTTGATGCCGGCCGGCAACGCAAGCTTTGCAGGCAACGGCGAAACGAGCCGGTAAACGCCCTGGGCGACGCGCGTCAAACTGGCGGCGCAGGGCCAGACGAGCTCGTCGCCGACGCCATAGTCGTAAATGTCGAACCACGTGCCCGCAGCAAATTCCTTCCTCAAACGGTCGGCCTTCGCGTCAGGATGCGCCTCCTTGTCAATCTGCGCCGCTTGCGCGCTCGCCACTTCGGTGAGGCGATACTCGGCGGTGCGGCCGGCATTCACCAGCCGCGCGCCGTGGTAGTAGCGGAAGCCTTGCAGCACGAACGGGGTCGAGGTCTTCACCTTGTGGTCCTCGACGCCCGTAACCAGCCCCGTGCCGATGCGCGAGTCGAGGTCCAGTCGAAGCTCCGCGCCGTCAGTCACCGCGCGCGCTTCAAGCACCTTGTGGGCGCTGCGACGGACGGGGTTGGTGATGAAGACATAAGCGCCAACCAAGGCGGCGGGTTTTGGAGGCGCGGGCGAGACGGTGATGGTTTCCGTCGCGCGGTCCACTCGGATGATCTTCGCCCGATACTCGGGGGTTTCGAGCCGGATGCCGAACTTGCCTTTCGTCAGCCTTGTGCCGCCGACGAGCGACATCGCCAGCGGTTCGCCGTCTTTCTCGGAGTAGAACCCGAAGCGGCCCGCGAAGGTCAGTCCCCCTTCGGCCGTTCGCTCTTGCGTCGCATCGGCAGAGGCAAGGATGGTGTCGGTGCGGTCGGCGAGTTGGAGCGTGCAGGCGGCGGCGGCAAAGCCAGCTTCGTCGCCACCGGAGAGTTTCAGGGGCCGTGCCGCGCGGATGATCGGTTCGTTCCGATACGGCTCAATGAGACTGACGACCTGCGTCTTCGCCGGTCTTGTGCCCTTGTTGTGGAGCATGATCCACTTCATCTCGTAAGGCTTGCCGCCGGCGGGCGAGGTGCCGTCGCAGATGTTGACTTCAACGCCCTCGGCGCTCGGCACGGTCAGGCGCAGATGCAGGCCGTCGCCGCTTTTGAGCTTCCAGTCGGCAAACCAAACGCGCTCGGACTTGCCGCGCTGGACGTTGTAGAGATGGGCGAACGGGAACATGACGCCGCTCCAGCCATAGACGCCGTGGCGGCAACCATGCGTCTTGAGCCACTTCTCGTCACCGTAAGGCACATCGGGGCCGGCGAGCGTGCCGCCTGCCTGCCGAATCAGGTTGAGGCCGGAGGTGGTGAAGTCGCCTTCCTGCGCGTGAAAGGCCCACCA
>JAOACV010000685.1:1826-2089 GCA_026417675.1 Verrucomicrobiia bacterium | reverse complement strand
TTCTTTGTGCGCGTGTTGACCGGCTCGGTGGAAACCGTCGGCGGCAACGTGGGCCGGCTCACCGGCATCAGCACCATCGGCAGTGTCGTGGGCACGCTGCTGATTGGTTACGTGCTCATCCCGTTTCTGCCAAACTCCACAACCATGTATCTGACGGCGCTGGCGCTGATGCTGGTGGCGCTGGGATACTTCCTCGGACCGGCCAGAAAAACCTCGAAGCTCACGCCGGTGCTGCTGGCGGTGTTCGCCGGCGCGGCGGGGGG
>JAOACV010000685.1:0-1817 GCA_026417675.1 Verrucomicrobiia bacterium | reverse complement strand
TCGCTCGTCGGCAGCGTCAGATGTGTATAAGAGACAGACGCTGGCGTTCGCCAAGACCGCCTGCACAATGACGAAATCGAAGAACTCTACCGGGGCAACTCCAACTTCGGCCTCCTGCAGGTCGTCGAATGGGGTGAGCCGGACCGGCGTAGTTTCCTCAACGATTACCTGATCCAGAACTCCTACGACCCGAAGACGCGCCAGAGCACTTCGTTGTTCACGTATATGCTCCATGAACTGGCGCGCGCCTACACGCCGCAGATCAAGGACGCCCTGTGCATCGGCCTGGGCATGGGCATCGTGCCGACGGCGCTGGCCCGCGACGGCGCGCGCGTGGACGTGGTGGACATCAACCCCGCCATCCTGCCGCTGGCGGTGAAGTATTTCGATTTCCAGCCGGAGAAAGTCTCCGTCCATTTCGGCGACGGCCGCTACTTCGTCAGCCGTTGCAGGAAACGCTACGACACCATCGTGCTGGACGCTTTCCTGGGCGATTCGTCGCCGTCGCACCTGTTCACACGGGAAGCGTTTGGCTCCATGCGCAACATCCTTCATCCGGGCGGCACGGTGGTGATGAACATCTTCGGCGCGCTCTGCGGCGAGGATGAATTCTTCACCGCCTCGTTGGCCAAGACCCTCGGCGCGGTCTTCAAGAACGTGCGCGTCCACCAAGCCGGTGGCGGCAACACCTTCCTCGTCGGGTCTGACCTGGACCCGTTAACGCTGCGGCGGCGGCCGGACCTGACGCAGGTGCACCCATCGGTTCGTCAGGGCGTCGAACATGGATTCGCCGGCACGCTGCCCGTCAACCTCGCCCGCGGCATTGTCCTAACCGACGACTACAACCCGGTGGAATTTTACGACGCGCGAAACCGCGAACGACTGCGGCGCTGGCTGGCCATCCAGATGAGAAGGGGATAACGCGCGCACGCGGCGCGTTCCCACCCTCGCGACGATCAGGGGCCGACACTGATGGCGTTGATGTCCAGTTCGGAGCCGTCGCCGAGGCGAGCGCGGCCTTGGACGCGCGAGGGCATTCTCGGCGACTGCACCCGCAGCACGACGGGCGCAGCGGCCTCTTTCGCGGAGCCGGGTTGTTGTGCGCCCATTACTCCGATTTCGCGCGCCGGTTCGCCGCTGGCGCGCTGCCACGGTTGGTTGAGGGTGAGGTTGCCGTGGAACTCGACGCGCTGGTTGAGGCTGCGGTTGGTGCCCGAAAGGGTAAAGAAAACCTGCTGGCCCGCCGCTTGGGTGCTTATGTCCCACGTCGGCTGGGCTGTCTTGGCCACTTTGCCATCCGCAAGCTTTTCCGATTCGATTGCAGGCGCGGTTTGGACCTGACCCTCGTAGGTCGAGCCGTCAGCATCCCGGATGATGATGCGGTCTCCGTCTTGTTCCAGTTGAAACGACGCCATCACTTGCTGTTGCGCGGCCTGCGACCGTTCTGCGACCATCGAATCCCGCCGCAACGGGATTTGCGTGAACCGCATCTGGCTGCGGCGGCTTCCCTGCGCGGCTTGCGATGGCGCATTTTGAAATGCCAACCTGAGGTTGGATTCCGCAAGGTTCGATGCGACCTGCGGGCCCGCCGTAGCGCCAGCAGGTTGTGCAACCGTCGCTGCCGGGATCGCCGCGACCTCCGCCTTCTTCGCGCGGCCAAGGGGTGTTTCGGGAGCTGGCGCTATCGCGACCGTCGCGGGTCTGGCGGCCGGCGCGGCTTCGGCCACCGGCGCTGCCGGAGCGGGAAGATTGGGCACGTCCTTCATGGCGAGCTTGACACCGACGGCCGCCGGCTCTTGTTCCTTCCGGGCCAGTGA
>JAOACV010000684.1 GCA_026417675.1 Verrucomicrobiia bacterium | reverse complement strand
GCCCTCCGCTCCGAGCACGAAAGGCACTTTCAGACGCTCCGAGTCAATCTCGCGCGAGTCCTGACCCTGCACGTAAATCTTTACCCACGTGTCGGGCTGGACCGTCAGACCGAGACGGAACCGGCTGAGCAGAAACAACTCGTCAGTCACAGCGTGCTCGCGGTCGTTGAAATCGAAGTTGTTGCTGCGCTCCTCCAGTCGCAGACGTTCCTGGACGTCCAGGACGATCTTGCCGTCCATCAGACTCAGAGGATTATCAGCGGCGGCCGGCTTCCCTTGCGGGGCCGCCAACGTCTTGGCTGCCCCGCCTTCGGCGGCCATGTCCGACGCCGGGAAGCCGCCCAGCACTGCGGCCAGAACGATCCGCGCCAGCGCCGGAAACCTGGAACGGTTCGGAAAACTGCCCGCGGGAACCTTTGGTTGTGCAATGGAGTTCATAGATTGAAAGGGTTGTATCGCGATGCTATCGCGCTTCTGCATCAACGTGTTGACCTGTGTCAACAGGCTTTTACGAAGGTCTGAACTCACTGCGCTAGAAAGTGACCGGGCCGGGTTCAGGTTTATCGGCACAGCCGTGCTCAGCCTTGCGCCTTTGAGCCGCAAGACGCCATCCGCCGCAGTTGCTTGGCGGTCAGCAGCCATTGCAACGTGGCGCAGCGGTCGTGGCCGAGTTCCTCAACGGTAAGCTTGCAAAGGCCCGCCTTCTTCAGCTCGATCCTCAAATCGGGCCGGCCGGCGAGGAGTTGGGAGATGAGGCGGCTCAGCTCAAGCTCGTGGCCGACCAGCAGGATGCTGGCCAGCTTCTCGGCGCGCCTGCCAATGGCGGCCAGCAGCGACCTTGGATCGCCGCCGGGCGCGAGGTCGTCGGTGGTTTCCAATCGCTTCGACAGTCGAAGCGCCTTGGCGACGATCTCCGCCGTCCGTTGGGCGCGCACGAGGGGACTGGCGAGGATGAGATCGAAGGAAACTTCCATCTCCCGCAGTGCGGCGGCGGCATCCGCGGATTGTCTCTCGCCCTTGGCCGTCAGCCGCCGCTCGGCGTCGGTCTTGCAATTGGGGCTGGTGTCCTCAGCCTCCGCGTGTCGCAGGATGTAGATGTCCATGGCGGTCTCTCCTTTTTTGTGTTCGCCTTTTTTTTCCACGGGACAGAGGCGCGCTGCAAGCTTTCTGCGCTTGCGATTTGGGTCGAGTTGCCGGCAGGTGAACCAGATTGGCCGTCCGGGTTTCGCCCGTCTAGGTTTTGCTTGCCAAGGGCTGGCCGATTCAGTTTTCTAGCGGCTCGCGAAACATCCGTAAGAACCGGCGCAGGCGGCGTCGGGATCGCTAGGTTTTGAAAAGCCGGCGGCCTGTTCAGCGGCGCGCCTTGGCTTGCGGATTTGAGACTTGAAACGATGGACTGGCTGCGCGACAAGCGTTTTGGGCTGGCGGCACTGGCCGCAGTGATTGTATTGCACGGGCTAAGCGTGTTCTGGGTCGAGGCCTTCGCGGTGAAGCTCGAACCTCCGCCGCTCAGCATTCAACCGGGCACGTCCAACGAGGCTGCGTTCGCGCAGTGGCTGGCGCAAAAGCCGCAGGGCGCGCCGTGGCTGTTCGTCCGCAACTGGGGCTATCACTTCATCCGCTACTTTCCGGCGCCCGCCATTGTGTTCCTCTACGGCATCGCGCTCGCGTTGTTGGTCCCGGCGGTGCATAGCGGTCTGGTTCAGGCCCTGGAGCGCGCTGCGCAGCGGGCGCGCGAGGCGTGGGGACGCCACGGTTGGAGAATGGGTTTGGCGGGACTGGCGGTCTTCCTGTTGATGACGTGGCTGCTGCGACAGAAATGGGGTCTGCTCGGCGACAACGCCGAGGTCGCGGCGACGCTGTCCAGTTCGCCCATCAATCCGCGACAGGCCCTCACGGACGCCTATTACAAGCTGATCCTAGCCTTGGGCCGTGCGGTTTATGCGGGCTGGAACGGCATGCACGCGCTGCGGCTGGGAAATTGTTTGGCTGGAGCGGCCTACTACGCGGCGGCGGTGGTGATCGCGCAACTGCTCGGCCGCAACCTTTTTCTGAAAACGGCGGTGTTTTTGGCGCTGCTGACACTGGGCAACAT
>JAOACV010000683.1 GCA_026417675.1 Verrucomicrobiia bacterium | reverse complement strand
TGTGTATAAGAGACAGGATCAAGATTTTGACGATGAAGAAGCCAAATCGGCACTTTGTCTTTGGACGCCCCGGTTTGGCCTAATATGACTGTTAGCCAACACCACGCGCATGGGCAGTATCGGACATTTCACTTTCGCACCGTTGCGCAGCATCCAGAAGTGGCGTGAGGGCGCAGCGAACGCGAGAGAAGTTCATTCGGCGTTTTACTATGTGTGGTGCGCCTTGGGCACACCGTTCTTGCTTGTAGCCTGCATCGGCTATGTTTTCTGCCTCTTGCTCTTCCCTTCGATGTTGCTCGGATTGGGACTGGCTATAGCCCAGAAGCAGCCGGGTATCGGCTGGTGCATTTATGCCGCTTGCGCGCTTCTTTTTTGGACGATGCTCTACCTCATTCAGCTCAAGGGTGCAGTTCGTCAATTGCGTGCTCGCGTTATTGACGTTGAGGCATGGACAGTCGTGCTGATGATGTCGTTGAGTTACGTCGTGGCGGCGTGGTATGTGTCTTATGAGATTGGAAAGTGAAATGAGAACTGCATCGGCTAACAAGATCACTGGGGCGAACAGCCGCCCCGCTTTGCCGTTCGAGCGTCGCGGGCTTCGGCGACACGCTCGTGTGGTCGAGCGTCACGGTCATTATCAGGGCGGGGCGGCTGTCGCTCAGTTCTGGCGTTAACGGTCATCGCACCTCACAGATGAAACCACGAGAACTTTTCAGCGTAGCAGTCAAAGGCGTCGGGTTGTATTTCATCGTTTTCGGCATTTTCCGATTGCTCCAGATTGTGGATATCGCGTTCGATTTGGCCTGGTCAGAGTATCGGCTTGAGAATCGCGAGCGAGTTCAGATCGTGTCTTATGTCATCGCGGCAGCAATTCACTTTGCCATCGCCGCTTTTTTTCTGAAGCGCGGAGATTGGCTTGTCCAGATTGCTTATCCTGACATCGAGTGGCCAGAGGATTCGAAGAGAGATGAGAAGCACGACGGCTAACCATGCGCTGCAGCGAACCGCCGCCCCCCTGGGCAGGCGGACGGTTCGGATAATCCGTCAGCGGGTCTTGCAGCCGCCAGGCGTTTCCGGCGGCGGTCGCTGAGCTTCGTTCGTAAAGGAGACCAGACCGTGAAGATAACGCGCCAACAACAGGACAGCAGCCCGAACAAGTGGGAGGGATGGCACGTCTTAACCGTTGCAGAAGCGGGCTTCTCGATGCTCGATGTTTATGCTCGGCATCAGCACGGACTGGATATTGAGATTGTGAGGCGGTTTGCAGACCGCCTCAATGCGTCAAACGAGTCCGGGAGTCTATTTCCAAGAGCCCCGATCAGCGCCCTGCCACGCCGGTTCTTTCATGATCACGCCACCTCCGATGATCCGCAGATCCTGAGCGACTTTAGGCGACACATCTCCGAGTTCCTTAATGCCAACCGCCTGACGATTCATGCGAAGCGAGTGTTGGTTGATTTTCGCGTTTCCTTCCAGCCTGTTCCGGAGCAGTATCTCAGCGCGGTAGAAGACGTTTTTCGTTCGCACGGTCCGGATTCAGGAATTGAGGAGGTTGTAATCTTCACATGAGGAATGCCGAACAAGTCGGTCGAGCGAACAGCCGCCGGGCCTCTCCGCTCGACATTGGTCGGCGGTTCGGACGCGCCTCGTGCGCCCCACCGTCCCTGTCGGCGGCTGTCGCTCAGTTCGGTCGTTAGCCGGCAGCGCATCATCACCATGAACTCGAACGACAAGTCTTGTAGGAATTGCGGGAGCACAGAGTTGTTTTCCCGGGAGGTCGCTGCCAGAGGCGGATATGGGCCAGACTTGCTGCCTATCGGCGGCATCTTCTCCTCTCCCAAGTTTCATATTCGGGTTTGCGGTGCGTGCGGTTTGGTTGAGTGGTTTGTGCCACGCAAGCACCTCGACAAAGTGAAGGAGAGATTTCGTAGAGAGGCTTGACCATGTTTCACGATTTGCCGCCTAACCATGCGCTGCAGCGAACCCGGCCCTCGCGTCCCTGTTGCAATCGTGGCGTCCCGTGGGCCGGGTCGCTGAGCTTGGGTCGTTCGGCGTCCTTGCGCGCCAAGTGATTTTCTGTCATACATCCCTCATG
>JAOACV010000682.1 GCA_026417675.1 Verrucomicrobiia bacterium | reverse complement strand
CGGGGCGGATTTCGTAGAGCCGGTAGCCGACTTGGCGGACGCCGGCGATGGTCTCCGTATAAGGCGTGTCGCAGACGTCGAGCAGGCCGTTCTGGGAGTTCTCGCCATCGAAGCGGCCGGTGGTGGGCTGCTCGCCGTATTGATGCCAGTGCGCGCCGACGATGTTCGGGTGGCGCAGCGCGCTCGCGATGTAGGCGGCGTAGGCTTTGCCGCGCTCGGTCTGGTTGGCGACCTCGACGAGGCTTGGATGAAACATGCCGCGGTCCAGCGCGCCGAAATGGAACTCGCCGATCATGACTGGCTTGTCCACGCCCTCAGGCAGTTTGAAGTCGTCCAGCGTGCGCCGATAAATGTTGTAGCTGAGAATGTCGCAGTATTTCGCGCCGATCTGGACGGCGGCCTTGGTGGAGCCGGCGAAACGGCAGCCCATGTAGAGCGTGTTTGGGGCGACAGCCTTGAACTCGTCGCGGACGTTCTTGAAGTAAGCCTCCGTCACGACGGCGTTGAACGCGGCGCAATCCTCCTTTGATCCCGCCGGCGGTTTCTGTTGCGACTGGAGCAGCGCGCCCCAGTCGCTGTAGTCCGCCTTCCACGCTTCGTTGAGTCTGGCGATGGAGCCGTATTTTTCTTTGAGCCGACGGATGAACTCGATCTTCGCGGGCTGGGTGGCGGGCGATTGCAGCGTCCAGTCCGCCAGCGAGGTCTCGCCGCCCCAACTGATCTCGTTGTCCACGAAGAACCCGAAGCACCACGGATCGTCGAGTTCCTCTTTGCGCTCCAGCAGTTGCCGCCGGAAGCTGGCGCGGAAGTCCGGGTGGAAGGGGTCCTTGAACTTCCACCAACCCAGATGCGCGCCCTCGATGTCCGGCGATTTCAGCTCGAAGCGGTCGCAGTAGGGCGTGCGGCGCTGCAAGCAGATGGCCTTGTCGGAGCTGTTGGCGATGGTGTTCATGCCCCAGCTCCGCAAGCGGCGATGCGCCATGTCGGCGTAGCGGGCGCGCCAGTCCGGACCGTATTTGCGGTAGGCGTTGGCCGAGGAGAAGTCATAGGTCCGACTGATCCCGCGCGCGACGTAGTAGGGCCAGAGCAGCGCGTCGCGCGTCGTGTAGAACAGCGCGAACGGCGAATCCGGTTTCGGTAGGTCGGTGAAGTAAAACTCGCGTCCGTCCAGCGGCGTCACCGCCGACGAGGAGGTGACGCGGACCGGCCCGTGCGACCACCAGAGGCAGCCTTCGGGGTCCACCATCCACCACCGGCCGTTGATTTTCTCGACGCGGAACCGTCCGGTTGCTTTGCGGCGCGGCCCTTTGGCCCAGCCGCCGTATTGGTTCCAACCATCCGGCCCCGGATGTGCGGCCAGGTCGGCAAGCTCGCGTTCCAGCGTCCGTTTCAGATCGTCGTCTGAGTGGGTTTTGCCGGGCCAGTCCTTGTGTTTGAACTGGCCATACACATCAATAAACGGGAAGAACTTCTCCGGCGGCAGCTTCATCCAGTCCGGCACCTGCGGCGGCGGCCCGGTGTGCGCGACGATACGCTTGACGCCCCAGAGCCAGTCCAGCTTTGGCCGGTGGATATAGACCGCCACGGCGACCACCTGCGACGCATCCAGATCCGCCACGACGCCGCTGGCGGCGAACGGCCCGCGTTTCATGCCGAAAAGTTTGCTGTTAATCGCGCGCGCGTGCGGCAGCAGGGGCGGCAGCGTCACCATGTAGCTCGCCGGTTGTCTGCCGCGAATCTTCACGCGGTCAATGAACACGCCCTGCGCCTTGGCTGGGTCCGCGTCCGCGTTGTCGAGCCGGACGGTGAGCGGCAATTCCCCTTTGCGGTCGCGCAGGACCAACTCCAACGTCAACCGATTGCACTTGGACAAGTTCCACGCCCCCATGATGCGAACGCCCGGATAACCTGTTTCGCCCTTCGTCTCCACAGCCAGCAAGCCGTCTCGCAGCTCGAACTTCGCGCCCGATTGCGAGACGACCGCTGTTGGGGGTGTCGTGCCCGCGTCGAACAACACGATGTCATCGGCCATCACCGTCGCGACCCAACACACGCATCCATTTGCCAGAGCAGCCAGTGTTTTCATGTGCCCAGTAT
>JAOACV010000681.1 GCA_026417675.1 Verrucomicrobiia bacterium | reverse complement strand
CCTTTGGCCTCGCCCAACAGGTTGAACAGGACGGCGGCCATTCCGCACTTGCCGTTGTCTTCGTGCGTCTCAATCCACGGGTGATGATCGCCGTAGGGAATCGCGCCTTTGCCGATGTAGAATCGCAATAAACGGGCGCTGAGTTCGATGGCGCGCGCCACCTCCGGCTCTTTCACGCCGGCCTCGCGAGCCATCACCAATGCAATGGTCAGCGGCACTCCCGGAGAGTTCATCATTCCGTAGCCGAAGAGACGGCCATCGGGTCTCGCGAATTTGTGGCCCCAAGAACCCACCGCGCTCTGTCCGTTGGCGGTTTCCAGTGCGAGTCGTCGCAGGCCCGGCATCACCGACTGGTCGCCGGTCGCCAGCACATACTCGGCGAGCAGCATCATGACGTAGCCGTAATACCATGACTGCATCGAGTTGGCCGAGAAGCCTGCCGCCCACTGAGCTTCCTTCTTGACCAGCGGGAGATAGGCAGGATCACCGCTGGCCAACAATGCAAGCGCATTGAGCGAACGCACGATGGGGTTTCCTTGCGGAGCGGAGTTCGTCATTTTCTCGGCAAGCGCCTTGCATCCGGGCTCAAGAATGCGCCTCGACTTCCGGCAATCGTAGGGCGCAGTGGCGCTGTAGCTGCCGAGAACCGGGAGTTTGACGACGACTTCTTCCACCTTGCCCGCGCGCCATCGGGTCACGGCCAGTTTTCCCCCGCCCGCTTCCGATTCGGCGATGGTGACTGCCTTGCCGAACTCGGTGCGCGGATCATAGGAGAACGGCTTGCCGCCAACTCCGAGAATGACATCGCCAACGAGGAAGATACCCTCGGCGGGGCAACCCTTCTCCACTTTGGTGATGACAATCTGCCGCGCATCGGTGGTCACCAGCTTATCGCAGAACATCCACCCGCGCAGCCCCGTGGGGCCGAGATTCCAGTCATGCTTTGCGTTTTCAGGAATCTTGTCGCCTTTGGTAAAGTCGGGGATCGTCATCGGCTGGCCTTTGCTTGCCGCCAGTGCCGGAAGCGGCGCGAGCAGCAGGGTGGCGAGGAGTGTGAGGGTGCAGCGATACGTTTTCATGGCGCTACCGGATTCCGTTTGCAAGTTGGTCAAAGATTACTTTGTCCCACTTGATTTGATTCTGGCGATGTTCAGGCAGCGGCCAGAATCTGTTGAACTCGGAATTTGCGCGAGCCTCCTCCATGATGGCCGCGATCCTCTTTACGATGTCCGGATGGTGCGCCGCAACGTTACGGCTCTCGCCGATATCCGCGTTGAGGTCATAAAGTTCGATCGGTTCTTTTGTTCCCCCAAACCGAACGCCTTTCCATGCACCCAAGCGAACCGCTTGTTGTTTTCCCATGTGATATTCCCAATACAAATACTCTCGCGTTTCCTGCCGCTCCGGGTGTCCTAGCAATGTCGGAACCAACGAAATCCCATCGGTGTGCGCAGGACGCGCGACCCCTGCCAATTCCGCCAACGTGGCCATGATATCCCACCCTGCGGCAGGAACGCGGCTGGTTTGGTTGGGGTGGATGCGGCCGGGCCAGCGAGCGATCATCGGCACGCGGATGCCGCCCTCATAGAGAAATCGCTTCTTGCCTTTCAAAGGTCCAGTCGCTCTGAACCTGTTCGTATATTTGTAGTAACTGTTTTCGTCGCCGTTATCGCTCGTGAACAAAATGATCGTCTGGCGATCAATCCCCTGATCTTTCAGTTCTTGAATAATGCGGCCGACATCGGAATCAAGACGCGTAATGGCCGCCGCATAGAGCTTTTCCAGATGCGTCCATTTCCGATCTGCATAAGGCCCGATATCGGGCACCTGAATTTCGTCTCCATCCTTGGGGGAACGACCGTGTGGAATCTGAGTCGGGAAATAAACAAAAAAGGGACTGGCTTTGTTGCGCCGGATGAAATTCAGAATTTCCTTCACGAACAGATCCTGCGAATAGACCCCTCGATTCCCGACAATCCCCGGCCGGCGGACGTCATCGGGTTGATTCTCTTTGAATCTGATCTTCTCATCGTTCTTACATAATTCGAGCGGATAATACTGAAAGGCGTCACCGGTGCCTTTGAACCCGAACCAATAATC
>JAOACV010000680.1 GCA_026417675.1 Verrucomicrobiia bacterium | reverse complement strand
GTGATGGCCAGCACCGCCACGCCGTCCGCGCGGGAGACAAACAGCCGTCGCTCGAAGTGGCCACGATCGTCCGCCCAGTGAACGATGGCCTCGCCGGTTTGGAAATCAACCGCGCGGATGTAGTCGCGGATTTTACCCCGTTTCATGCTGCGAATGGTGAGGTCAAAGGCCGGCACGAAGAAGTCCGGATACAAGAAGCTCTTTTGTCCGGACAGGTTGAATTGGAGTTCGGTGGCCTGTCGGTATAACCCGCGCTCGATGAGTCGCCGAATCTCAAACAATCTTGCCGACTGATCCGCCGGCATCACCGGCGCCCCCATCGGCATGAAGAGACGCTCGTGGGTGAAGATAATCCGTTCGTTCAACGGCCGGCTCAGGACGTTGGCGCCGATGGTCCCGTTGCCGCAAATCAATCCTTCCTCCCATGTTTACGCCGGCTGCGAGCTGATGAAGCCGCGTTCCGGCACTGGCCTTTGCACGGAACAAGCGGGGTGTCTCGTTTGTTTCCGGGTGAGCCTCATTTGTTGCGTGCGCTAGTCAATTTCTATCAACATTGCCTGTTTAGTTGACGGTTTTGATTCCGTTGGCGTTCAAGAAGGCTTTCGCCTCTTGAATGCGCCGTTTCAAATCTTCGGCTGTGAGCGCCCTGACCAGTTCAGCATGTTCCCCCCGGTCGAGGATGCCGGGCGTTTTTGGCTTCTTGCCGGTGTAAATCATATACATGTCGGCGAGCGGCCAGGTATCGTTGCGCTGCGTATCGAAGGGCAGGTCGGTGTGATCGTAGGACTTGAGGTTCTCCAACGGATTCCGCGCCCAGGCATACCGGAAGTAGAGAGGCTCCGGCACCAACGGGCTGCTGAGAACGACGGTGCTGCGCGCATTCTTGTCCAACCATTCCGCTTTGGCCGGTTGAAAATGGCCGTCCTTGCCCGCAATGGCGAATCCCAGAATGGGGCCGTCGTGGAACGCGCCGACTTCGGAGTCCATTTTCAACACGAGCTTGCCCTTGCCGGGTTTGACTTCTTGGAGCTGCGGCGGGAGCCAGCGAATCGCCTTTCCATATTGCGTCGCCAACGCCCACTGCGCGATGCGTTCGCCCACCGGAATCTTGATTTGCGGATGATACCAAGCGCGGTGCTGGTCGAAGCTGCTGGCGTAGCCGATGTTCTTGTCACCGGCTTTCCGAAAGTTGAGGAACGTCTGGTAGTGCACTTCGCGGATGTAGATTCCTTCGTCCACCATCTTCGGCAGAAAATCCTCCAAAGTCTGCGGTTCGCCTTCTGTCTCCTGCGTGATGATGCCGAAGGGCATGGCCGGGTCGTTGAATGCGGCGCGCCATGCTTTGATCATTTCGGGGAAGACTTGGGCATACATCACATGGCCGTTCGGTTGGAGGGCGTTGTTGTAGCCCTGATGCCAGATGGCGCCCTTGATCTGAAATCCAGCCAGCGGCGCGATCATGCTGGCGTAGCAGTTGCCGGGGCGATTCATGTCGGCTGCCGGACCGGGCTGCAACTCAGACGGCGGGACGAAATCGGCCGGAATCTTTCTGCCTTCGGCTTTCATGCGAGCGATTCGGTCGTTGAAGTTCTTGATCCGTGCTTGGAGGTCTTTCTGCGGGTCAAATTCCGCGATTCTCTTGTCCCAGTCCGCCAGCGCCGCTTTGACCTCCGGCGTGTTGATTTTCTTCAACACATCCTGCGGCGTCCATGTTTCGAGGCACGTGCCGCCGCGCGAGGCATCAATGACACCAATCGGAATTTGCGTCGCCATATGAATCCGCCGGGCGAAGATGTAGCCAACGGCCGACATCTCGCGGACGGTCTCCGGCGCGCAAACATCCCAATAACCTTCCCGGTAATGACGGCTGAACCAGTCGCTCCAGCGGTATTGACGGGGGAAGGATTTCTTGAGGTCAGGTCCGTTCTGCTGCGGAACGCTAAATAGCCGGATGTTCTTGAAGTTGGCAGAGACGACTTCGAGTTGGCCGCCCACGACCTTGGGGATCTCGAACTCCATATTGCTTTGTCCACCGAGCAGCCAGACATCGCCGGGGGAACTCACCGGAATTTCCGGAGGGTTCGGTATCTCGTCTGTCTCT
>JAOACV010000067.1 GCA_026417675.1 Verrucomicrobiia bacterium | reverse complement strand
TCCTCCGCCAACCACGCGCTATAGACCTCGCTGGTGGCATCATCCATCCACACCACCAACTCCTGCCGCGCGCGCCGCCGGGTCCCACAACCCGTCTTAGCCGTGCTTCTGATAGCGGCCATTCCTGCGGCGCATCGTGCGGCAACTCACGCCGAGAATCTCGGCGGCCCGCGCATATCTGCCCATCGGTTGGTCTGCTTTCCGGCATCCATGCCGCCGCCAATCCAGCGGCCAATTCATTGGCTAACAACACATTTGCGCCATTGCTTGACTTGCACCTTGCGCACTCCTAAAAGGACTGCATGATGCACGCGGTCAGGAAGAACGCAGAGGCCACGCGGCGATGAGCAAACTTGTGCCTAGGACGCGCAACGATATCCTCCGACTCACGTCGGTGGCGACGGTCGCAGTGATGATGGGGTGCGCGTTCGCGCGGCTGGCTGTGGCTGACGGTGAAGGAGCCGCCACTGCGCAACTCCAGCAGTCGGCCACGCCGTCGTTGCCCGTGGATTGTCAGGGGTTCGACGAGGTTGCCGGCGTTTGGCGTAACGCGCCGTGGCGGGCGGGGATGCCGCTGGGCGGGCTGGGCTGTGGCAAAGTGGAACTGCTGCCGTCGTTGTGGTTCGCGCGGTTCACGTGGAACCACAATTGGGACCTGCCAACCTGGGAGGAGCCGTTTGTGCCCTCGCGCGGCACGTTCCTGGCGCTGACGGTTCGCGACGGAGTGCGGCGCGTGACGCGCTGGCTGCGCCACGGCTGGAAGGAATACGAACTGGTCGGCGTGCGGCAGGCCCGCTGCGTGGAGTTCGGCGGCACATTCCCGGTCGCCGAGGCGCGGTTTTTGGATGACGAGTTGCTGGTGCGCTCGAGCCTGCGGGCGTGGTCGCCTTTGGTGCCGCATAATCTGAAGGACAGCAGTCTGCCGGTGGTGTTCCTAGAGCTGACGCTGGAAAACCCGNTCGATCGGACGCTCGAAGTCTCCGCGATGATGTCGTTGGAGAACAACATGGGCATCGGCGGCGTGCGGGTGCGTGAAGGCAAGCAACGCTGGTATTTCGCCGACGGCAGCTTGCAACAGCCGGTGGTGATCCGCGGCAGCCCGTTGCAGGGGCTGAAGTTTCTCAGCCCCCGCCGGTTTGAGGGCATCGGCAAGAACGTCGCGGGCGAATACCTGCTGTTGAGCGACGGGCCAACGACCGACCGCGGCTGGGATGCGCTCGGCGACGGTCGTGGCTTGGTGGAGGACTTTGGAGCCGATGGCGAACTGAACGGGTTGCAGGTTTTCTCGCGCGAGGACAAGGTGCGCGCGGCGGGCGCGCTGTCCCGGCGGCTGATACTGCCGGCCCGGTCCAAGGAGACGGTGTGGTTCGTGTTGATCTGGTGGATGCCGGACCACGTGACCCTAGACCTGAAGAACCACGGGCATTTCTACCTGCGCGAGTTTCGGGATTCGGAAAAGCTCGCGGCGTATGCGTGGGACCAGCGCCAGCGGCTGGCGCGGGAAAGTAACGAGTGGGCGCGGTTGGTGCGCGACTCCAACCTGCCGGCATGGCTGAAACGGCTCGCCTTGAACTCCGTGGCGTCCATCGTCAGCAACTCCCTGTTGACGCGCGATGGTGAATTTGCGCTGATGGAAGAGCCGGGCCGGGCCGAAGGCGCGCTCGGCGCCTTGGAATGGCGCGCGGGCAGCGGCGCGCTGCTGCGAGCGTTGTTCCCGGAACTGGACCGGCGCGAGCTGGAATGGTTCCGCGCGTGCCAGCAGGAGAGCGGCGAAGCGGCGCGCTTGATTGGCAACGTCTATCGCGGCTTCCCCAACACCAACGTCTGGCGCGCGGTCACCGGCGATCCGGAGCCGACGCGGGTCTTTGGCGGCGAGACGCACCACCACGCCCTGACAACGGGGGACGCAAAGTTCGCCGATGATTTCGCATCGAGCCTGACACGCGCCGACGCATGGCTGAAGAAAATGCGCGCCGCGCTCGCGACAACGCCGGCCAGCTTCGCCGGCGGCGATCCTGCCGCGGCGCGCCGCGCGCACGATTTCATCTACCGTTATCACAAAAGCCCTTGGGCGCTGCCCGACAAACTGCCGCTCGCGTGCGACGAACCACCCGTCGTCGGCCGCAGCCATCGCAATGGCGCCGCGCCGTGGACGCTGCTCACGACATGGACGGGCGCGGCCTTGGACGCGGCGCGCCATCGGTTGACACTGTCGCCGCAACTGCCCGAAGACGCGAAGGAGCTGCGCGCTCCGCTGTTCCTGCCGCAGTTCTGGGCGACGATCGAGTTCGGGCCGCGGCAGTTTCGGCTCAACGTGGTCAAGCACTTCGGCGAGCCGTTGAAACTGCGCGAGGTCGCAGCCGGCGCCGACGGCAAGGCGATCACGCTGCCCAAAGCGTTCCGTGCCGAGGCGGGCGCGTCGCTCGATCTCTCGCCGTGGCGCGAGCATTTCCCCAAGCCACGTCATGAATCGCGCAGGACGGCCCACAAGGCGCTGCAGTGGTCGCGCAGCGGGCTGGGGACGCTGCTGTGGTGGGCCACGGCCAGCAGCGACGATCCATGGCCGCCGAGCGACGCATTTGATGGATACCGCGAGACGCGTTGGGAAACCATTGTGCCGGGGCGAATGTCCGATTGGTTCCAGCTCGACCTCGGCGAGGTCAAGCAGCCGCGACGCATCGAGATGGAGACAACGCCGGGCGCGCAGTTGCGCGTGGAGTTCTCATCCGATGGCTCCCGCTGGCAGATCTTGGCCGCCGCCGCCACAGTGAAGGCAACCGCGTGGAGCGATGTCTGGTCCGTGGAATGGAGTGCAGGGCCTGTGCGGTTGCTGAAGTTTTCGCCAGCCCGAGAAATGGCTCAGCCGTGGCGAATCTCGGAGATCCGGGTCGAGTAAGCCCCTGCGCAGTGGCGTAAACTGCAGAGCCAAAAGGCGGCATGTGATCGGAACCCCTGTCTGCAAACAAGTCGGCTCGTTTACGCGCGGTGTGGGAAAGCCTGAAAAACGTGTGGGAATCTGGGGCAAAAAAATTTACAAAAAAATCGTTGACACCACAACGGGCAGGGGTAGTATGTCGCGTCGCCCCCAACATACTGTGGTTGTTCACAGGTTGTTGACAGTCGGGTGTGAATAACCCGGCTCGTGGGGAGAAGAAGATCAACAAGAACCAAGTTTTTCAGTCCGAAAAAGGCAGGAAGATTTCGCCCATGATCCAACAGAAAGCTCATGTTCCCATGACACGCAGCACACATCACCGGCGCTTGGCCAATGGCGGGAAAGCTATGACGTCGGCCAGCGGCAGCCAGACTGAACGTGGTCTGTCCATCAAGCGGGTCTTCAGCAAGGCCCACGTCCATCCGTTCGACGAGATCGAATGGGAGCGGCGCACAGCCAAGATCGAGGACAACGCCGGCAATATCCTCTTCAAGCAGGAGGATGCCGAGGTGCCGAAGAACTGGTCGCAGATGGCCACCAACGTGGTCGTCTCGAAGTATTTTTACGGCGAGGTCGGCACCGCCGAACGCGAGACGTCGGCCAAGCAACTCATTCATCGCGTCGCACGCACCATCGCCGATTGGGGCATCAAAGACGGCTATTTCAAGAAGCCCGAAGATGGCGAGACGTTCTACCAAGAGCTGGTCTGGTTGTGCGTCAACCAATACGGCGCGTTCAACTCGCCGGTCTGGTTCAACGTCGGGCTCTGGCACCAATACGGCATCGGCAAGAATTCTTGCCCAGGCAACTGGCACTACAACCCCGCCAAGGGCGAGGCCGAGCGCGCCGCCACGCAGTATGAGTATCCGCAGGGCAGCGCCTGCTTCATCCAGAGCGTGCGCGACAACATGGAGGACATCATGCGTCTTGCGACCAGCGAGGCGATGCTGTTCAAGTTCGGCAGCGGCACCGGCACCGATCTCACCCCGATCCGCAGCTCGCGCGAAAAACTTTCCGGCGGCGGCCGGCCGAGCGGTCCGCTGTCGTTCCTGAAGGTCTACGACCAGATTGCCAACGTCGTCAAGAGCGGCGGCAAGACGCGCCGCGCGGCGAAGATGAACACGCTGAAGGACTGGCACCCGGATATCCTGGAATTCATCGAGTGCAAGACCAAGGAAGAGAAGAAGGCGTGGGCGTTGATTGAAGAGGGCTATGACGCCAACTTCAACGGCGAGGCTTACGGCTCGATCATGTATCAAAACGAGAACCTCACCGTGCGCGCCAGCGACGCATTCATGGAGGCGGCGATTGAGGACAAGGACTGGCAGACGCATTGGGTAACCGACCCGTCGAAGGCCGGCCCGACCTACAAGGCAAGGGATCTGCTCCGAAAGATCGCCGAGGGCACGCATATTTGCGGCGACCCCGGTATGCAGTTCGACGACACGATCCAGCGCTGGCACACCTGCAAGAACACCGAGCCAATCCACTCCACCAACCCGTGCAGCGAATATGTCTTCATAGACAACACCGCTTGCACCCTCGCCTCGCTGAATCTGATGAAGTTCCGCCGCGCGGACGGCACGTTTGACGTCGAGCGGTTCCGCGCCGCCGTGCGCATTTTCATCATCGCGCAGGAAATCCTTGTGGACAACGCGAGCTATCCGACGAAAGAGATCGCGGAAAACTCGCACGTGTTCCGCACGCTGGGCCTGGGCTACGCCAACCTCGGCGGGCTGTTGATGGCCAACGCGCTGCCCTACGATTCCAACGAGGGCCGCGCGCTGGCTGGCGCCATCACCGCGATTCTGACGGGCACGGCTTACGAGGTCAGTGCGGATCTGGCCGCGGCGAAGGGGCCGTTCCCCGGCTACTTGGATGCGCGCTGCAGCCATGTGCCAAACCCCATTGGCAAGGACAATCGCGATTGCATGCTGGATGTGATCCGGCTGCACCGCAGCCACGTGGCGCTGATTGATCCGAGCTGTCCGAAGTATCTGCGCGAGGAAGCGCAGCGGGCGTGGGACCGCGCGCTGGCGGCCGGCGAGAAGCACGGCTACCGCAACGCGCAGGTCAGCGTGCTGGCCCCGACGGGCACCATCGCGTTCATGATGGACTGCGACACCACGGGCATCGAGCCGGACCTCGCGCTGGTCAAATACAAGTTGCTGGCTGGCGGCGGCGTCTTCAAGATCGTCAACCGCACCGTCCCGATGGCGCTGGAGCGGCTCGGCTACACGCGGGAGCAGATCGAGGAGATTGACGGCTACATCGAGCAGAACGACACCATCGAGGGCGCCCCGCACCTGAAGGCGGAGCACTTGCCGGTGTTCGACTGCGCGTTCAAGCCGCTAAAGGGCACCCGTTGCCTGCACTACATGGCCCACCTGCGGATGATGGCCGCGGCGCAGCCGTTCATCTCCGGCGCGATCTCCAAGACCGTCAACATGCCCGAACAGACGACGGTCGAGGAGATCATGAACACCTACATCGAGGGCTGGAAGCTCGGCCTGAAAGCCATCGCCATCTACCGCGACGGATCCAAACGCAGCGCCCCGCTCTCCACCAAGAAAGGCGGCGCCACCGGCGCGAAGGACGCGCCGGCCGAAGGCGCCGTGCTCAGACCGTTCCGCCGGCGCATGCCGGAGACGCGAATGGCCATCACGCACAAGTTTGACATCGCCGGACACGAGGGCTACCTGTCGGTTGGCTTGTTCGAGGACGGCACGCCGGGCGAGCTGTTCATCACGATGTCCAAGGAAGGCAGCACTATCGGCGGCCTGATGGACACCATCGGCACGCTGACCAGCCTCGCGCTCCAATATGGCGTGCCGCTGGACGCGCTGGTGCGCAAGTTCGCCTACCAGCGGTTCGAGCCGAGCGGCTTCACCAAGAATCCCGACATCCGTTCCGCCACCAGCATCGTGGACTACGTGTTCCGCTGGCTGGGCTGCCAGTTCATCCCCGGTTTCCGCGAGATGACCAACCCCAACGCGGGCCAGCAGGAGCTGCCGTTGAAGGAACTGAAAGAGTTGGAGGAAGTCGTCAAAAAAAAATTGAATCGGCCCGTGCCCGAACTGCCGCGGGCTGACGAGCCGATCATCCCTCCCGCCGCGGCCAAGCCCGACAAAGGCAATGGTCACGGCGCCGAAAAAGGCGAGGCGAAGTCACTCAACGAATCCCTCGTGCATTTCATGAAAGACGCGCGGGTGTGTGATCGCTGCGGTCACATCGTGGTGCGCAACGGCGCCTGCTTCAAGTGCATGAACTGCGGCGAGAGCCTCGGTTGCTCCTAGGCCGCCCGGCAACCGGGCCGCGCCGCGCTGAAGGCACGCGCCTGCGACTTGCAGGCCGCGTGCCTTCATGTCAATCTCCCGGCGAAGAAAGTGTTTCGCCATTCGTCTGAAAACCGCCCGAAAACCGAAGAACAACTTTGAGGAAAACAACCATGAAACAACTGATCTGGCTGGCCCTGGCAATGGTCGTGATGGTCGGAACCGCAACCCCGGTGAACTCCGCAGGTGCAGACGCCGCCGAAAAGCTTGGCTGGCAACTGGCCGTCCATGCCTACACGTTCAAGGAATTCCACATTACCGAGGCCATAGACAAAACCGTCGGCCTTGGCCTCAAATACATGAGCCTCTCCGGCAGCGTAAACCTCGGCGGCCCGAAACTCGTGCCGACCCTCGGCATCTCGGCGGCAGATCTGGCTGCCATCAAGAAAAAGCTTGCCTCCGCCGGCATCGTCAAGGTCGTCAACTGGGGCGTCGTGAAGCTGCCGCCCGACGAAGCCAAGTGTCGCGAGGTCTTCGAGTTTGCCCGAAAGATCGGCACCGAGATTCTGGTCTCCGAGCCGGAGCCGGAGGCGCTCGACATCATCGAGAAGCTTTGCAAGGAGTTCAACATGAAGGTCGCCATTCACAACCATCCCAAGCGGCCGAAGGACCCGAAATACAAGGTCTGGGATCCTGCTTATGTGATGTCGCTGGTGAAAAACCGCGATCCTCGCCTCGGCGCGTGCGCTGACACCGGCCACTGGCTCCGGTCGGGCCTCGATCCCGTGGAATGCCTCAAGAAGCTTGAGGGCCGCATCATCTGCCTGCACTTCAAAGACCTCAACGAGAAAGGCAACCCCAAGGCCCACGATGTGCCATGGGGCACAGGCGTCGGCGACGCTAAGGGTCAGATGGCCGAACTCAAACGGCAGGGTTTCCGCGGCGCATTCTGCATCGAATACGAACACAACTGGAAAGACAACCTGCCCGAACTCGCTCAGTGCGTGAAGTTCTTCAACACCACTTGCGCGGAGTTGGCGGGGAATTGAGACACATCGCGCGCGTTTTCTCGATTCCTCCCGTCGAGGGTCACGGGACCGCGAGATGATGCAGCGCAGCCGTGGCGCGGATGCGCCGCGTGATCTGATCATTGCCCGCTTGGGCCAGTGCCTTCCTGATCAGATCGCCGCGCCGAGCATCGCGCCAGTCCGGCGGCTGGCCAGTTTGCCAAGACTCGCGCAGCCCCTCCTCCAACAGGTTCCAGTAGGCAGTCATCGGCCCGCTCGCCGGGCCGTAGTAGCGTTTGCAGAAATCCGAGATGATTTCCTGCGGCGAGAGGTCGGGGTTCCACAGAAGTTTCGCGTAGGCATACATATTCAGCGGATACCAGCCCGGCCCCCATTGGTCGGACGAGATGCCCTGAATGCCGAGGCGGCGAAAATATTTCAGGTCCTCGTGGATCATTGAAACCATGGACCAGAGCCGATACTTCTCGCCGACGGTGTAATACTCATACACGTAAAAATGCCTGGCGACCTTGGGCCACGTGGTCAACTGCGGCCGGAGTTTGCTGTCGAGCGGCTGCGGCGAAGTTTCAATGGGCCGCATCGTTCTCTGATCGGGCCGGGGGAACAAACACAAACCCACCAAGATATTGTCGCGCAGGCGCAACGCGTCGGGCGGGCAGATCGTCGTGTGAGCATACGCGAGGAAGTTGATCAACACCTTCGGATGCCGGCGCGCGACGCGTTCAGCCACCGCGTTGGCGAATCGCATGTAGGTCCGCGTGTAGGCAACGCTGGCGTCCGCGCCGGACAGCCCGCGCGGGGTGCAGTTCGTGCAGCGGCAATACGTCAGCGAATCGTTATGCCAGAGATCCAGCGCGTCGGCCTCCGGATTCTCGTCCAGCCATCGCGCCATGTTGCCAGCGACCACATTCGCCACTTCAGGATGCGACAGGCACAAGCCGGCCTTGTGCGTGCCGTCCGTCGTCCGCCTGCCGTCTTCCGAGAGCGCGAAGTAGTCGGCATGGGCTGCCACGTAACGATCGTGCGGCACCCAAGTGTTGAACGTGTGGCCGCCCACCTCCAAGTAAAGGCCGCGTTTCTCGACCTCCGGCACAAACACCTCGCGCGACCTGCATCGCTCCCAAACATACGGCGCGTTGGGTGCCGGATGCGCCCAGTTTAGCCGGTTTTTCGCGAGCCAATCGGTATGCGGAATGTTGTTTTTCGCCAGCCACTCGCTGCCGTAGGGATACAAGATGATCTGCCGCATCGAAAACGCCT
>JAOACV010000679.1 GCA_026417675.1 Verrucomicrobiia bacterium | reverse complement strand
GCGCTGGATCGAGCGCCAACCGTCGCCTGAACAGCAACAGGCCGACCTCTTGGCCCGTGAGGAGAAGTTGCGGCAGCGCCAGCAGCGCAATATCGCCGAGATTCAACGGTTCGAGCAATCGCCGCCGCGCGATCCGCGCAAAGCTGAGAAAGAGGAGCAGCGGCTGAGGACGGAAGCGCAGAAGATCAAGGAGCAGATCGTCAGCGTCGGCCACCGGCTTTGGAAACGCGAATATGTGGACGGCAACGGCGGCAACATCAGTTGCCGCATCGGTCCCAACGAGGTCATCTGCACCCCCACGCTGGTCAGCAAGGGCGTGCTCACCACCGACGATCTCTGCATGGTGGACCTCGACGGCAACCAGATCGCCGGCTCGAAGAAGCGCACCAGCGAGGTGTTCCTGCATCTGGAAATCATGAAGGCCAACCCGAAGGCGCGCGCCTGCTGCCATGCGCACCCGCCGCACGCGACGGCTTATGCGCTGGTCGGCGCGGAGATACCGCAGTGTCTGGTTCCGGAAATGGAGGTGCTGGTCGGCGTTGTGCCGAAGGCGCACTACGAGACGCCCGGCACGAAGGCGTTTGCGGAGACGGTGCTGCCCTATTGCGAGAAACACAACGTCATCATTCTGCAAAACCACGGCGTGATCTCGTGGGCCGGCGACTTGGAGCAAGCCTACTGGTTCATGGAGATCGTGGACGCCTATTGCCGCACGCTCATCATCGCGTCGCACATCGGTTCGCCCTACACCTACATCCCGAGCAACAAGATCGGCGACCTGCTGAAGATCAAACAGGGTCTCGGCCTCCCCGACAGCCGCTACGGGTTGAAGGAGGCCGACTACTGCGCGTGCGAGTTTCGCCCCGGCGTCGTCTGCCCGCCGGGCCAGCCCGGCGGCGCGTCGCCCGCATCGCCGGCCGATCTGGAAGCCATTGTGCAGGTCGTCACCGACGAGGTCATGAAGGCGCTCGGCGGCGGTAGTTGAGGCGGCTGCAACAACTGACCCGCGGTCGCGGGCGAACCACACCACACACTTTTTCGAGCCGAGCCATGCAAAAATCCCTCGACATCAAGCTCGCGGAAATCCGCAAGAACCCGAACACGCGCACCTTCATCATCGCCGACGCCAAGGACCCCGACATGGCGCGCGGCATTCAGGCCCTGGGGCCGGTGATGGCCAGCGACCCCCGCGCGCGCGCCGCGAAGTCGCCCGAGGCGTTCCGCGACGGCGAAGTGAAATACCGCACCGTGGCCGATTTTCACGCCGTGCTGCGCGAGGTCGTTGCCCACGCGCAGGTGGACATCATGCTGATGTCGGCCTCGACCAACGAGCAGATCACCATCAAGGAACGGCTCTTCGACAACAGCCCCGTCACGCCCGCCGCGCGCACCAATGACACCACCGACATCTGGGTCGTCCGCGGCGGCACCTATATCGAGGAGGCGTCGCGTCCGTTCCGCAGCGCCACGCTCGATCACATCCAGTGCGGCAAGGTCGAGTGCAAGCCGGAGGAGCGCGTCCTCGGCGCGAACCTGGGTCTCTATTCGGTGACGTTCATGAACGACCTCGACCGCGACTACGAGACCCTGCGCGAGTTCAAGCGGTTCCGCGAGGAGGCCGAGCGCAAGAACTTCCGCTACTTCCTTGAGGTCTTCGACCCGAACGTGGACAGCGGCATCCCGCCGGAAAAACTCGGGGCGTTTGTCAACGACAACATCGTCCGCTCGCTCGCGGGCGTCACCGAGCGGGGCCGGCCGCTGTTCCTGAAGATGGTTTATCACGGCCCGAAGTTCACCGAGGAACTGGCCGCCTACGATCCGAGCGTGCCTGTGGGCATTCTGGGCGGCAGCGCCGGCACGACCTATGACGCCTTCAAGCTCATCGCCGAGGCGCAGAAATACGGCGCCCGCGTCGCGCTCTTCGGCCGCAAGATCAACAACGCCGAGCACCAGCTCGCCTTCATCGAAATGCTCCGCGCCATCGTGGACGGCAAAGTCAGTCCTGAGGAGGCCGTCCGCGCTTACCATGGCATCCTGCAAAGCCTGGGCATCAGGCCGCAGCGCTCGCTTGAGGACGACTCCCGACTCACCGACACCTCGATGAGCTACGCC
>JAOACV010000678.1 GCA_026417675.1 Verrucomicrobiia bacterium | reverse complement strand
GGAGGTTGGAACCGGGGAATAGATTCGCGGGACCAAAGATCCCAAATCCCGCGCTGGAAATCCCTTGGTTGGCAGCTCCCGGGCCGTTGATGTTGTTCCGGTAAGCCCATTCGCCGCCGATGACACCGCCGGGGTCGGTCGGGCCGAACAGAACAGTGTTGCCGGACGGCACCACGGCGGAAATGCGGGTGAGTGTCGGATTGCCAGGCAGTTTGAAAAACACCGCTGTAAGCACGTCGCTCGGCACCAGCACGTCGCCGGGATAATCGTTCGCCAAAGTCACCACCAGGTTTTGCCCTGGCGCCGTTTGGGAAAAAGTAACGTCCGCGCTGCGGTTAGCGTTGCCACCCTTGAACTGGATGACCACCGTCGCCCACGCAGAGAGGGGAAGCATCAGGCCAAGGATGGCCAAAAGCCAAAACCACGGTCGCCCGCTGGCGAATCCTGAAGATCGTTGACTGCTTGTCCTCATCACATCATCTCCGTTAGAACTGCGCGAACGCAGCTCCAATTTTTCACGCAACTGAGGACTGGGCAGTTTAGGTCGGCCAGCTCGACCAACCTCCTCAGGTATTCCTAAATTCCGCGCGAACCCTCGCAACAACCGGCTCTTCTGTCAACAGTTTTTTTTGCACAAGTTTTGGACGATTGTTCAGCTTGCTTTACAGACTGTGCCGGTTTTGGACAATTCGCCCGCCCCGGGCACAACGCGGATGGCGCGCGCTGGTCGGGTCGGACAGATGGCTTCGCACGCACCGCAGCCCGTGCATCTAGTCAGGTCCAGTCGAGGTTGGGATTCGAATCCATCGCTGACGACCGTCAGCGCCTGGTAGGGGCAAGCGCGAATGCAGGCGGTGCATTCCTGGCCGTTGGCCAACAAGCACACATCCAGATCAACTTTCGCCGGACCAATGACACGCCGACGTTTCTCCGCCAGCGACAACCGCGCAATCGCGCCGGTGGGACAAACCTGATTGCAACGATGGCAGTCTTCTCTGCAATAGCCGTCGTCAAAGCGCGCTACCGGCGTCAACAGACTCGCGAGGCCGTGCCCGCCGAGGTCGGGCTGAAGGATGCGAGTTGGGCAGACGCGCATGCAGCTTCCGCAACGCACGCACACGCCGGTGAACCGCGCCTCGTCAACCGCACCCGGCGGTCGCAGCGCCGGCGATGAGCCGCCCGTGGCCCTCACCGCGAGACCGCCCGCCGCGCCGACGCACAGCGCGATGAAGCCGCGTCGCGCCAGAACTCCGCGGGAAACTTCGGGCTGGCTGGCGCACTGAATCAGCGTCATTCCCTTATCCATCATGGGCAAGAGCGGGTGACGGGGACTGCGCGGCCCCGGCTGGCCCGCTGTCGGCCCGCGAAGCGCCAGCAGTTCCTGCGTCGCGCCCAGTGGACAGAGCCGCGCGCACCACGCGCGCGGAACGATCAGTTCGAGGATCAAAAGCAGCGGCAACGCCGCGGCTGCGCACACAGCGGCGACAGTCATCGGCTGGCGCCATGCGCTGAAGAAGCCGTTGAAGATCGCCAGCGGATCGAGCCACAGAAAAACCGGATAGCCCGCCAACGCCCCGCCCAGCGTCAGCAACGCGCACCAGCGGCCGATCATCGGCCAGGACAGCCAGCGCGACGGCGCCGACGGTCGCAGTTTGGCCGCAAATTCCAACAACAGCCCGGTCGGACACGCATAACGGCAAAACCCGCGGGGAACAAGAAGCGCCAGCAGCACCACCGGCAGACCGAGCATCGTGACGAAACCGGCCAGGCGCGCCGCGACGGCGGAGCAGATGGCGACGTAGAAGCTCAGCGACGGCAGCGGAACCGCAGCCCACGCCTGCGGCCCGAAAGGCCAAGCGAGCGCCACTGCCGCAATCAGCGCGCACGATCGTGCGGCGATCCGAAGCCAACGCGCTGTTGAATTGACGCCTTCCGTCATCATGCCGCTTCGCGCCGTCTGCCTCATCCAGCGCCCACGGGGCCGTGTCGAACAAAGGGGGCCAGTTCGGCCATCATGCTCGGCGGAACCTTGGCCTCCAATTCGACGCTGCCGTCCACGAACTGTTTTCGCAGGACCTGACCCTCGCGGTGAATCTTCGCGACCAGCGCACTCTCGCGGTG
>JAOACV010000677.1 GCA_026417675.1 Verrucomicrobiia bacterium | reverse complement strand
CATCTGGAGTTCGGCGACGATGTGCGCGTGGGTCGCGGCCTTTACAAGGAAGCGTGCGATCTGCTCGAAAAAGCCGCCGCTGAACGCTCGACGCGGTGATTGCTTGTTGGAATCTCGCGCCTGCCCGCACTAACATCCCGCCCATGAAAACCACACTCCGTCACTGCTTTGCTCTGGTTTTGCTCTCGCTCGTCGTCGCTGCTCATGCCGCGCCGTCGCATGCCGCCGCGCTCGGCATGGACGCCGCGAAGCTGAAGGAAATCCCGAGGCGGATGCAGAAGTTCGTGGACGAGGGTGTCATCGCCGGCGCAGTGACGTTGGTGGCGCGGCGTGAAGGCATCGTCAGGCTCGACGCGGTTGGTTTCAGCGACCTTGCGGCCCGAAAGCCGATGCGCACTGACGACCTGTTTTGGATCGCCTCCATGACCAAGCCGATCACCGCCACGGCGGTCATGATGCTGCAGGACGAGGGCAAGCTTTCGGTTGAGGATCCCGTTGAAAAACATCTTCCGGAGTTCAAAGGCCAATGGATGATTAGCGAGCGGGGCAAGGACTCGTTGATGCTGAAGCGCCCCGCGCGGCCGGTCACCGTGCGCGATCTGCTGACGCACACCTCCGGCTTGGCGAATCTCGATGCGCCGCGCTTCAATTGTTCGCTGGCGGAACTGGCGATGGCGTATTCGCAAATGCCGTTGCAGTTCGAGCCAGGCAGCAAATGGGCCTACAGCAACTCCGGCATCAATACGCTGGGGCGCATTGTAGAGGCCGCGTCAGGCCGGCCGTTTGCCGAGTTTCTTGACACGCGACTGTTCAAGCCGCTCAGAATGAAGGATACGACGTTCTGGCCGAGCGCATCGCAGGCGCGACGTATTGCGAAGTCCTACACCATCGTCGAAGGCCGCAGCGGATTGGTGGAGACGAATGTGTTCTACCTCAAAGGCCCGCTGACCTCTCGCGCGCGCACGGCGTTCCCGGCGGGCGGACTCTATTCCACCGCGCCGGACCTCGCGAAGTTCTATCGGATGATGCTGGCGGGCGGCACGAGCGGTGGGCGGCGCTACGTGTCGAGGTCCGCGTTTGAGCAAATGACGAGCGCGCAGACGGGCGAGTTGAAAACCGGTTTCGTGGACGGCATGTCGTTCGGTTTTGGCTGGGCCGTCGTGCGCCAGCCGCAGGGCGTGACCGCAATGCTCTCGCCCGGCACATTCGGCCACGGCGGCGCTTACGGCACGCAGGCATGGATGGACCCGAAGCAGAACCTGATCCTCGTGCTGATGATCCAGCGCGCGAAACTCAACAACGCCGACAACTCCGACATCCGCCGCGCGTTTCAGGAAGCGGCCGTGGCGGCAATCGTGAGGTAAAGGGTTCTGCTTGTCGGGTTCAGTCGCTACTTGGTCCACTCGGCGCGCCAGCGTTTCCAGACGTTCATGGATCGCGTGAGATGGTCGCGCGTGTCGTCGGGGATGCCATAGCACATGAGGCCGATGGGGCCGCGATAGCCGGCTTCACGCAGTGTCGCCAGCAACTGGCGGTTGTCAAAGTCACCCTTGTCGAGCGGCTGGATCAGTCCGTTGGTCCATGTTTTGGCGTCGCGTTGCGCGCCGTTGATGGTGACGGTGAAAATTTTCGCCACGTTCTCGCGCAGCAGCGGACGGTAATCCTTGTCGCCCTCGACTTTCAGCCAGTGGCAGAGGTTGAAGTTGGCCCCGACGGCGGGGTGGTTGAGGGCCTTTACGACTTCGAGACCGAACGGAACGCGCTCGGTCCAATTGTTGACGTGGTTATAGATCGAGACGCGCACGCCGGCCTGCGCGGCGATGTCGCCCATTTCGCGCAGAACCTTCACAGCCGGCTCGATGCCCGCCGGATCGCCCGGCTTGAATCCGGTCGTCAGCACGCAGATGACGGCGGGCCGGCCCTTGAGTTTACGAATCGCGTCGGGCACGCGCGGGTCGTAGGGACGCATCTTCGGATTGACGTTGACCGAAAGCCAAAGCTGGTAGGGCTGGAGCTTAAATTCATCAAGCGTCTTGAGGGTCTGGTCGAGTTTCTCGTCGAGCCAGAGCGGATAGCCGACGCCGTCGAAGCCGAGTTCGCGCAGCAGCTTGGCATGTTCAGCCACCGGCGG
>JAOACV010000676.1 GCA_026417675.1 Verrucomicrobiia bacterium | reverse complement strand
ACGCAGCATCGCTCCTGCCCGGGCGTGCAGGAGGCCGCGCGCGATATTCAGGCGGGCCGGTATGGCAAGGTGTTGTGGGTGCATTGCTCGAAGCTCACCGCCCGCAAATCCATCGGCAAAGTGACCGAGCCGCAGCCGGTGCCGGAGCACATTGACTACAATTTGTGGGCCGGCCCGGCGCCGATGACCCCGGTGATGCGGCAGAAGTTCCACTACGACTGGCACTGGCAATGGAACTGGGGCGACGGCGAAATGGCCAACTGGGGCATTCACTACCTCGACGACGTGCGCCATCTGCTCGGCTGGAAAGACGTGCCCACCAAGGTCGTCGCGGCGGGCAATCGCTTCGCCTGGGACGACAACGGCGAGACGCCGAATATGCACTTTGCGCTGATGGATTACGACGGCCTGCCGCTGGTCGTGGACATCCGCAACCTGCCCGACCCGAAGCGGAAAGGGGCCGACGATGGCGCCGTGTATCTGAGTTCCCGCGGCGGCAACTACATCCAGTGCGAGCACGCCTCCGTGCGCATCTCGCGCGGCGGCGGCTGGTCCTACGACAAGGACGGCAACCGCATCCACCAATACAAGGGCGATGGCGGCAAGGCCCACGCGCAGAACTTCATCAACGCCGTGCGCAGCGGGCGGCGCGAGGACCTCGCGGCCGACATCGAGATCGGGCACCTCGGCACGGCCATTTGCCACCAGGCCAACATCGCCTGGCGCGTTGGCGCCAAAGCAACGCCGGACCAAATCCGCGAGAGCATGAAGTCCTGCGAGGACGCCCTGAACACGCTGGCCGACATGCTGGAGCAGTTGGAGGGCAACGGCGTTGACCTGAAGAAGGAGCCCTTCCTGCTCGGCCCGACGCTGTCCTACGACCGCAAACAGGAGCGGTTTGTCGGGCCGAACGCCGAGCAGGCCAACAAATACATCACCTGTTCCTACCGCGAGCCGTTCGTCATTCGAGATCAAGTGTAGCCTGCGCCTCTGACGGCGCCTTCCCACGCGTCGCCGGCACGCTCGCTCCATCCTGCGGGAAAACCGTCGGAGCGAATTCTGCTCGCGCCGCTGACGGGCGTCCCGCCTCACCCACGCTTTCACGATTTCTTGTGGACTCCGCCGGCAGTGGCCGGGATCAGTCCTGCGGTTATGAGGCTTTCCATCGTCGTCATGACAGTGGCGTTGGCGTTTCCCACGCCGCATCTTTTCGCGCAAAAGAAGACGAAGACGTTCAGCCAGCGGGAGATGGTGGACGTGGTGCTGGCAAACACCCAGCCGTTGAAGCATCCGCGCGGCAACCGCCTGCCGCTCTATCTCTGGCCGTTGCACGGGCTGGGCACGACAGACGAAACCGAGGCGGTGCGTTTGCTCATGAGTCTGGACACCCGCGGCCTGCCGGTCATCGCGTCGTGGAACCCCGCGCCGCAACGACGCGAGCAAAGCTTGCGCGAGGCGCTTTGGCTCGGCCGTTTGCAGAAGCGACTCGGACTGCCGATCACCATCAACGCCAACGCCTGCATGCACAACTTCTGCAACGGCGACGAGAGAACCGCGCACATCGGCGACGACGGGAGGCCGTTCTTTGATTCTTCGTTCGCCGAGAAGCGGCCCATGGGCTGTCCGTTCGCGCTGGAGTTCCGGCACGCGGCCATCCGCGAGCAGGCCGAGTTCTTTCTCGACGCCTACCAGCGGGAGGGACTCGACATCCATTTCATCTTTGTGGACTGGGAGATTGACGGGCCGATCGAGTGGAACGACGCCTGGGCGCACAGCAAACGCTGCCGGCGCTGCCGCGAGAACATCCCGAACATCGCCGACTTCGCCGCGTTTCAGAGGGCGCTGCGGACGATACGCTGCCGGATGCAGCGCGAATGTCTCGCCGAGCCGGTGTTAAAACGGTTTCCGAAGGCGCTCGTCGGCAACTACGCGGTTTACCCCAACGACGGCTGGCGCTACTGGTATGACTACTTCGAGAAGCTGGCCGCCGACGCGCCGTATCGGCCCGACCAGCGCGCAAAATACCGGCCGTGGTTTCAGGAGTTCCCGCTGACCGGCTATACGGTCGCGATGCCGGTGGTTTATACGTGGTATGCGACGCCGACGTGGTATGACTTCAGCAACTACGATTATCG
>JAOACV010000675.1 GCA_026417675.1 Verrucomicrobiia bacterium | reverse complement strand
CGTATATCCTGGCGAATCCGATGCGGGCGGGTTTGGTTGAGCACGAGCGGCCATGGCCCTACTTGGGCGCGGTCGTGCCAGGTTATCCGACGTTGCATCCGCTCGCCGACGGTTTCTGGGAGCTTTTTTGGAAGCTGTATTACCGGGAAATCGAAATCCCGTAGCCCCCGACGTGAGGGGGGGATATCGGGGTCAAAGGGAATATCCACCTCATTACTTCGGCGGCTACGGAAAGCGGAATCTTACAAGACCGGCCTCCGCCTCCTTACGTCGGCGGCTACGACTCGGCGCTGGTTCAAATTTCCAGTGGCCTTCGCGACGGAACTCGAACACAATGCAACGCTGATCACCGGCAACTTGGAACGCTTTATGGAATCACGCGAGGTTGTTCGCCGCGCCATCGAGTTTGAGAATCCGCCGCGGCTCGCGTTTTGGCAGCATTGGAATCACAAGATGGCCGGCTTCCCCGACGACGTGTGCAACATCTGGGAGATGGACCGGGCACAGGCAGGTTGGTTCTTCGACAACCCGGTCATGGACGACTGGGGCTGCGGTTGGAGCACCACTGAACTGAAGAACATCGGCCAGGTGACCGGCTGCCCGCTGGCAGATTGGTCTGCGCTGGACCGCTATCGTCCTCCCAATCCGCGCAATCCGTTCTACTACGAACGGCTCGGCCCGCTGATTGACGCAGCCGGCGACCGTTATGTGGCGCTGACCGCCCACAGCCTGCTTTTCTCCCGTCTGCACAAGCTGCGAGGCTTCGCGGCGACGATGGAGGATTTCTACGCCGAGCCGGAGAAGATTCATCGCGTGCTGGACATGATCGTGGACTTCAAGCTCCAGCAGTGCGACGAACTGCGCCGGCGCTTCGGCGACCGCATCCACGGGCTGTTCGTCGCCGACGACTGGGGGACGCAGGAAGGGCCGTTTGTGAGCAAGAAGATCCTCGACGAGTTCTTCACGCCGCGCTACCGCGTGATCTTCGACGCCATTCACGATTGCGGCTGGCATGTCATCCTGCACAGTTGCGGACGGATCAACGCGTTCGTGCCGACGTTCATCGAACTGGGCGTGGACGTGCTCAACATGCAGCAGTCGCGCAACTACGGCTTGGTCGAGTTCGGCGAGCAATTCCGCGGCAAGGTCTGTTTCCTGGCCACCGTGGACATTCAAACGACGATGCCCCGCAACAACGAAGCCGAAATCCGCGAGGAAGCTCGCCTGTTGGTGCGGCACTGGAGCACGCCGCAGGGCGGCCTGATCGCGTTCGACTACGGCGCGTGGGAGGCGCTCGGCGTCCACCCTGAAATGCCGCGCGTCATGTTCGACGAGTTCGCGAAGCTCCAGCATTTCTGGCAGGCAGAGGGCCAGAAGGCGTAAACGAGCGCCGCGCCCCTTCATTTTCTTGTCGCGCAACGCGCCGTGGCCGGGTTGAATGTGCCCATGATCGCCAAGCCAACTTCTCTTTCCGCGGCGCCGCGTCTTTCGCGGCGGGAATTCGTCCAACGAACCGGCTCGATCGCGCTGCTCGGCGCGTTCGGTGGAGTCGCGTCAGCAGCAGACGCGGGCGCCAAGCAGACGTCGCTGGTCGGCTCCAACGTCTTCGGGTGGACCCAATATGCGCGGCGCGACAAGAAGCCGTTCGACATCGTCGAGACGATGTCGGCGTTGCGCGATTGCGGCTACGACTATCTGGAGAGCTTCATGGACTTCGCCAAGCCCGACAGTGTCGCGACGCTGGCCGACCAGATGAAGTCGAAGGGACTCAAGCCCGTGAGCCTTTACGCCGGCGCGAGGCTGCATGAGGCCGACAAGGCGAAGGGCGTGGTGGATCAGTTGCTGGCGGCGGCGAAGGTCTGCAAGGCGTGCGGTTTCCAGGTGATCAGTTGCAACCCGTCGCCGATCGGGCGCGAGAAGACCGACGAGGAACTCAAGACCCAGGTGGCGGCGTTGAAAGACTTGGGCCAGGGGTTGAAGGACCTCGGCCTGAAGCTCGGCATTCATCACCATCTGCCGGAGATGGCCAACAACGCGCGCGAGTTCCACTACAACTTCCGCAACTCGCCGCCGGACCTCGTCGGGTTCTGCTACGACGTGCACTGGGTTTGGAAAGGGGGTGTGCCGCCGGCCGAGGC
>JAOACV010000674.1 GCA_026417675.1 Verrucomicrobiia bacterium | reverse complement strand
GCCCCACACCGTGCCCAGCAAACCCAGAAACGGCCCGCCGCTGACCGCCGTGGCGAGCATCACCAAGCCTTCCTCCAGTTTCAATGACTGTTCCGCCACGGTGCGTTCAAGCACCGCGCGAATGTGATCCATCTGTTTCAACGTCAGCGTCTCGCTCACGCTCAAAGGCGCCATCGGACGCAACCCGAGCGGACTCACGCCAAGCGGATTGCCGCTCTGCAGATTGCCGGGACCGTCGTGGTTCACGCCGCGCAGACAGTCCGTCACCTCCTTGCAGCCCGCCACGTAGATTTCGTAGAGCGAACAGCCCTCGACCCGCACGCGCTGGTTGAACAGATCGAGCGCGCCGCGTTCGGCGCGGAACGCCTCGACGAATTGCCGGCTCGTGCGCTTGGTGCGCGCGACCTGGCCGAACTTGGTGAACATGATCGTCCAAGCGAAGATGGAAAAGATGATGAGGATGCCGATGACGATTTTCCCAGGCAGGTGAGCCTGGCTGAATGAATAGAGCACATCGGCCAGCGGCAGAATGGGCAGAGCGTCGGCTAGCATAAACTGGCCGTCATTGTATCCAACAGCACCGGGTTTTCAATGATGTTCGCGAGACCATGCCCCACCACGTTTCATGTGGCATGGATTGCGTGACAAGGCGAAAGCAGAAGAAAGGTTTGCAGGCACAACGCTCCAAGAGGGCCGTCCGGCTCACGCGGCGTCCGCCTGTGCCCGCAACCCGGGCAATCCGGGGACATGATTCCAGTTGGCCGCCAACCGCTGCATCGAGGATGCGTCCGGACGCGCCGTTCCAAACCGATGTTCCCCGCGCGGCCGCTCTTATCCATTCCCTCGCTTGTGCGGCCACGGCCAGCTTCAAATCACGAAATACGTCGCCTCCGGATGATGCAGGACGATGGCGGCGGTGCTGGCCTCGGGGTTGAGCTGGTGGCCGGCCGTCAGTTCGACGCCGAGTTCCTCTCGCACCGGCATCAGCGCGAAGACCTTCTCGTGCTCGGCAAGGTCGGGCAGGGCGGGATAGCCGAAGCTGAAGCGCAAGCCGCGTTTGCCTTCGAGCCGCAGCTCGCGCTTGATCCGCTCGTTCATCCACGCCGCGACGCCCTCGGCGGCCTCGACGTAGAGGCCGTGGATGTAGTAGCTGCGCGTGTAATCGTTCTTCGCGTTCAGCGCGTCGCAAATCTCCGTGCCGCGCCCGCCGACGGTGACGAGTTGGACGGGCAGCACGTCGGGCCGGTTGGCGCCCCCCGCAGACGCAACGTGGCGGATCTGTTCCGCGAACGCCGGCGTCGGCGCAAAGTAATCGGCGAGGCAGAGGTTCTTGCTTTGCGCGGCGCCAGGTCGCTGCCGCGGGAAGGTGAAGCGGGCGACCTCGGTCATATCCGCCAGCGGCACGCCTTCGGCGGCCTGGCGCGGGTCGTAGAGGATCAGCGAGTCGCCCTCGCTGGCGCAGGGAAAGTAGCCGTAGATCGCCTTCGGCGTGAGGTAATTGCCGGCAAGGAATTCGTCCTCCAGTTGTCGCAGCAGCGGCTCGAACTTTTCCGCAATCAGCCGCTCCTTGTCCTTCTCCTTCGCCCCGCCCCACTGGAGCAGGAAGAGCGTCTTTTTGTCTATCAGCGGAAAAATCTCGCGCGGGTTGACATAGGGCACGACGCGCCAACCCCAGAACGGCGGCGCGGGCGGCTCGACGGGCCTCACCTCGCTGCGCAGCGGGCGCGGCCCGGTCACGGCGGCGCGGACGGTTTCCGGGCGTTGGGCCGTGGCGGTGATTTCGCGCGCGGCTTGATGCACAGCGGCGATGGCCTCGGCGCGCGATTGCGGGTTGGTGAGTTTGTCGCACCACGCCAGGCCTTCGAAGGCGTCCTTGCAGTAGAACACGCCTCCGGGATAAAGCCGCGTCCGCGCGTCGTCCACGAAGTTGGTCTTGCTGCCGAAACTGCGATTGATGGCCGCGCCGCCGATCAGGACGGGGACGGCCAAGCCTTGTTTGTGCAGCTCCTGCACGCAGATCGGCATTTGCTTGGAGGTGGAGACCAGCAGCGCGGAGAGTCCAATGGCGTCGGCCTTCACCTCGATGGCCTTGTTGATGATGGTCGAAACCGGCACTTGTTTGCCGAGGTCGCACACGGTGTAGCC
>JAOACV010000673.1 GCA_026417675.1 Verrucomicrobiia bacterium | reverse complement strand
GCCGTTGACGATGGTGAGGTTGTTGCCGCCGAGGGTAGCTACCGGCGAACGCGGGTCGTAGTTGAACGTGGACGGCGGCGCCTCGCCGGGCGGCGCCTGTGTGTCGAGCGAACGTTTGCGCGAAGCGGTGTCGAACCGCAGATAATACCTCGTTGGCGCCGCATCCTTCGGAGGCCAGTGGTCGGTGTCCACCCAGCGGTCGCTGCGCATCACGAAGTAGCGCAGCGCGGCCCAGAGGTCAAGGTCGCCCTGGCTGAAGATGTCATACCAGCCGGCCACCAACAGCACCGGCACGGTGATCTTCTCGACGTTGACCATCGGGCTGTAAGCGTCCCAAGCGCGCGGAACGGTCCAGGAGCCGACGAAATCCTTCCACGCCTTTTCGTAACTGGGTCCGCCGATGACCATCGGGCCCGTGTCGGCCAGAGGCAGGTGCCAGCACCACTCGGCGAACCGTCCCTCGGTCCTCCAACGCTCCAGTTGGTCTTTGGGCACTTCGCCGCGCCGCACACGCTGGCTGTTGAACGCCTGCCCGATCAGCCAGCCCTGCACCAGCTCCTGCCGCAGCGCGCCGCCGTGGAACGACATGTTGCCGTTGAAGTCCGCAGGCGCGACCACCGGCGCGATGGCGCGCAAGTGCGGCGGGCGCTCCATGGCGGCGGCAAGCTGGGTGTAGGCGACGTAGCTGCCGCCGATCATGATGACGTTGCCGTCGCACCACGGTTGCTGCGCGATCCACTCGATGGTGTCGTAGCCGTCCTTGCCCTCGTTGATGAAAGGATAAAACTCGCCCTCGCTCGCGTAACGGCCGCGCACATCCTGCGCGATGACGGCGTGGCTCAGCGCCAGATCACCCGGCCGCGCTTGTTCGCGCGGCGGCATCTCGATCTTGGGCGCGGCGTTGTAGGGCGTGCGCGAGAGGATCGCTGGAACCTTCTGGCCGCCCTCCGGCCGCCGGATGAACGTGGCCAGCTTGACCCCATCGCGCATGGGCACCATCACCTGTTCGTTGAGCACAACGCCCGATGACTGCGCCCGCAGAGGGAAGGGTTTGGCCGGCCCCGCCAAGCAGGCAACGCACAACACGCCCAGGAAAATCCTCCGAAGTCTCCGAGTGGATTGAATCAAGCTACTCATGAAACCCATTTCGCAATCTGCATTTCGCGTCCCGCAGTTACTGCGCCCGCCTCGCCTGCTCGATCACGAACCGAAACACCGACTGGAACAACGGCGTGGCGGTCTCCGGGTCTTGCAGCAGGCCGCTCCAGACGTAGAGCAAACGGCCGCCGGCGAGCCTGCCGTCGCGCCATTCGACGCTGGCGACCACGTCGCCCAACTCGTTGTGCAGGTCGTCCACGACGCTGTAGATCGGCTGGTAGCGAAGCTGGCGGTTCTCGGCCGCGTCGCCGTTGATCGAGCGCAGACGCAGATCGCCGGCGCTCGGAAACGCCAGTTGCCACGGCAGGTTCCACAGCACGCGCTGCGACGGGATGTGCTCAATCCGCATCGTGCGCCCTGAGGCCGGCTGCTCGAACTTGTTCTCCATCGGCAGGCCGAGCCTCGGCCACAACGACGGCCCCGGAGTGCCGTCCGGCTGTCGCAGGTCGTCGCCGTAGCAGAACGGCAGCGGTTCGCGGCCGGCGCAAACGATCAGGCCGCCGCTGGCCAGATAATTCAACAGCGCATCGGCCCCGTCGCCCGTCTTGTGAACCGAGAACGGGTAGTGTTCGCCGCCCAGATGCAGGGCCACGGGATAACGCCTGGCGACGAAGCGGTTCGGCTCCACCAACTGCTGCGGCGTCAGGTGCTCGGCCGCGGCGAGCACGCCGCAGCGTTGGGCGAAACGCGCGCACGGACCGCCCGGATCCGTCGGCAACACCGCGATGCGGCCCTTGGGGACTTTTTCCAACTCCGCGCGCAGGGAGGCCAGTTCGGCCTCTTCCTTCAACTCCGCCCGCCAGTCGTCCGCGCCAGCGGTCAATGCGGCTGTCGTCAGCGGCATGAGTTTGTAGTCGTCGCGATAGACGGTCAGGGCGAACAGCATCGCGCCGTGCGGCGTGATTGCCTCGACGGAGCGCAACACGGGGATGTTCATCGAAGCCAGCAGCGGTCGCGGCTTGTAGATCGGCGGCCAAGGGCGCCATGCCAGCGCC
>JAOACV010000672.1 GCA_026417675.1 Verrucomicrobiia bacterium | reverse complement strand
GCGCGCGCTCGACGCGGGCCTTGCGCTCCGGCGTCTGCTGCGGCCAGTCGAGGATTTGGTGCATCGGCCAGCCGGTGATCGTCCATGCGAACTGTTGGGCGGTCGGCAGATCACGGTTTTGATCCACGACGGCGAGCGCCTGGTCAATCATTGTCGTGCGGTAACGCTGGACGACGTTGCTGGCCATGTCCGTGTAGCCGATGTCGAAGTGAGTCTTGAACACAAGGACGACCTGCTCGACACCTGGCACGAGCGTAACGGGCCGGCTGTCAAGCGTCTCGCCGGCGACGGTCACTGCGAGCGTGGCATAGCGCGCCTTGCTGACGGCGGGCACAAACAATTCCAACGTGTGCCGACCGGAGGCCAACGTCAGCATTCGTCGGGCGAGTTGCTCGGTGGCATCGTCGAGTCGGATAACGGCGTTGACGATGTCGCCGCTGTGGACGAGCGTCACTGTAATGCGATGGCAACGTTTGCCGTCGCGCTCGACCGGCGCGGGCGAAACTTCGGCGGCGACAATGGCGGTGCCCTGCGCCTCCACCAGCTCAGTCTCAACGCCGGCGGGCGTTTCCAGCGCAACGCGGTCGTAGAGCAGCCAACTGCCGCTGAGGGTTGTAAGCGTGATTTCATTCCTGCCGGCGCGCAACAGAGTCGCCGGGAACTCCACCCTCGCGACGTGCGGCCTGCCCTTGGCCGGCTCGCCGCGAATGGAAGCGTCGCTCGCGCCTTTGGGCAAGGGTAACTCGAACGGCCGGCCGTTGACCACAACCTTCAGTTTTGGCGGCGACACCGAATGCGTGTCGAGCAAATCAACCAGCAGCCGGCAGGCGCCCGCATCCGGCTTCTGTTTCACGCCAAAGACGACGGTGAAGGTGTGCGGGCGCGTGCCTGCCCACGAGTCCAACGGCCCCGGCTGGACGTAGGGCCAATCCTTCTTCGCCTCGGACCGGCCCACGACAAATCGGGCATCGTCGCGATAGCCGCTGAAATCGCCCGGCGCGAGCGCGAACTCGGCATTGTTGCGGTCAGCCTTGCCGATCTCCCAGAGCAGCTTCGCTTCATTGGCTTGCGCGAGCGTCGCGGCCAAGCTGAACGTCGCAGCAGTGAGTCGAATCCATGTTCGCAGGTTGGTCTTCGTTTTCATAGAAGTCGGATTCCTTTGTTCAACTTCTCGCAGGGCAGGATGCTTCTCCGTGAAATCTCGAATGTAAAGGCCGAATCTTCATGGATGCCGCCCGCCCTGCGGCTGCTCCCAAAGCCTAACTGGCAACGAGGCCGGTGGATCTCTTTTACGCAACGTGATTCCTCTCAGCACGATGATCTATGCGAGTCGCAAGAATCGCGTTCGGAGAACGCGATCCACCTCCCGAGAAAGGCGGCCCGCAGGCGCAAGTCCCCGCGCTCGCATGACGGCAGCGTGTCGAAATCGGGCTTGCGGGTGCGAACGGGTTTGGTTACAAGCGCTCGCGCGCCCGGTGAATTATGAAGAAAGACTCCTTCCGCAACGGCCTGTCCTGGCTGGCCGCCATTTTTGTTGCTATGCATTTACCTGACGTCGCGGGCGAGCCGGGTGCCGGCATCCATCCCAAGTCCGTCGGTCTCGAAGGCGGCTTGGTGGTCCAACTCGGCGCCGACGACATGACCACGCCAGTGGAACTGAGCCGGACGGGACGTTATCTGGTCCACGTGCTCGACCCCGACCCCGCGGTGGTCGCGAGAGCCAGAACCCGGCTTCGCGCACGGGGCTACTACGGTCTCGCTTCAGTGGAACACGCCGCCGACCTGCGGCGTCTCCCCTACACGGAGAACCTCGTCAATCTCGTCGTCGTTAGGAACTTCACGGCGCCTGCGGCAGAGATTCTGCGCGTGCTCGCGCCGAAAGGATCGGTGATCGTCGCCAGTCCGAAGACGCTGACCAAAGGACAACTCCGAAGCGCCGGCTTCGCACTCATCCGCGATCTCCCATCCGCCAACGGCCCCCCGATGATCGCGGCCCGAAAACCCTGGCCGAAAGAGATGGATGTAGAATGGCTGGATGAATTCTTTGCCGGTTTCGCCGCCCTTGCCCGAGAGAGCGGCACTGCTCTGCTCGGAGGCGATACGACCGGTACACCGCAGCCCATCATCGTCAACGTCGCCGTGATCGGCTATGC
>JAOACV010000671.1 GCA_026417675.1 Verrucomicrobiia bacterium | reverse complement strand
TGTCCCAGCCATGCGCGAACCAACTCCGTCGGGCCGGGCTGCGGCGTGGCTGCCAGCGTCAGAACCCGTGATTCCTTCGCCCCGCCCCGGCGGGCGTCGGCGTCCAGCACGCTGCCGCCGGCGAGCGTGGTCGCTTCGCGGACGATGAACCGATCGCCGGCGAAGCAATAGACCGGTTCGTCGAAGCGCAACTGGCCAACCGCGCGCCGGCCGGGCGTCAACTCCTTCGTGCCGAACAACGTCAGTCGCGCGCGCCAGTGGCCGCTGCCCAGCGAGACAGTAACGGATTGGTTGTGTTTCAGTTTCGTCTTGGCGCGAGGCGAGATGGCCAGCAGCGCGTCAAGCGTGTCGCTCGGTCCGCCGAGTCCGGGCCGCGTCAGGACGTCGCCGCGATGGACCGCGTCCACGGCCACGTCGGCGAGGTTAATGGCGCAACGCGCGCCGGGGGCGAGTGTGGCGACCTCCCGGCCGTGGTTGTGGAGGGAGCGTGCCCGCGTGGCGATGTCGCGCGGCTGGATGACGAGCTTCTCGTCGCGCGCGACGGAGCCGCCCACCAGCGTGCCGGTGACCACCGTGCCGATGCCCTTGAGCGTGAAGGCGCGGTCCACGTGCAGCCGCGGTTTGCCGATGTCCTCTGGCGCGGGCGCGGCGGCGAGCGTGGCGAGGATGGCCTGTTTGAGTTGTTCGATACCCTCGCCCGTGTGCGCGGAGACCTTGACGACCGGCCAGTCGCCGCGGGGCAGGGGGAAGTCGCCCGGCGCGAGGTCGCACTTGGTGATGACGAAGATGCCGCGCTCGACGCCGAGGTAGTGGAGGATCTGGAGGTGCTCCTCGCTCTGCGGCATCCAGCCTTCGTTGGCGGCCACCACGAACAAGACGGCGTTCATGAACGCGATGCCGCTGGCGGCGTTGCGCACGAAGTCCTCGTGGCCTGGCACGTCCACAATGCCGATGTTGTAGTCACCGAGCGTGAGGTGGGCGAAGCCGAGGTCAATCGTGATGCCGCGCGCCTTCTCCTCCGGCAGCCGGTCGGGATCGGTGCCGGTCAACGCCCGCACGAGCGCCGACTTGCCGTGGTCCACGTGGCCGGCCGTGCCGAGTATGAAGTTGCGTCCCGCGCTCATGCCAGCGCCCGCTTGATCGCTTTCACGACGACATCGTCCTGGGACGGAAAAATGGTCCTCAAGTCGAGCTTGAACACGCCGCGATCGGAGTAGCCGATCACCGGCGGCGTGTGGGCGCGGAGGCGGCGGGCGAATTCCTCCAGAGGAATGCGTGGCGTGATGTCCACCGTCACGGACTCGAACGTCGAGCGCGGCAGCGTGCCGCCGCCGACCTGGCCGCGGCCTGTGCCGACGGATGCCTTCAGCGGCGCGCCGGCCAGCGCGGTGACGATGGCTTCGGCGCGCGCGCGCAGCTTCTCCATGGCCTCGGCGAGCAATGTGATCGTCCGCACCTGCGAGTGCTCGCCGGCCAGGTAAAGGTCGGCGGTCGTTTGCAGCGCGGAGAGGATGAGCTTGTCGCAGCGCAGCGCGCGGAAGAAAGGGTCCTTCTTGAGCGCGGCGACCAGCCTCGCGCGGCCGGCGATGATGCCAGCCTGCGGGCCGCCGAGCAGCTTGTCGCCGCTGAAGGTAACCAAGTCCACACCACGCTTGAGCACTTCGGCGGGGGTCGGTTCGTGCTCGAGGCCGAAGAGTTTCGTCTCGATGACCGCGCCGCTGCCGAGGTCTTCGACAAACGGCAGGTGTTTCTTGCGGGCCAGTGCGGCGATGTCCTCGCTGGAAGGCGATTCGACGAAGCCGCCCATGAAAAAGTTGCTGCGGTGGACCTTGAGGATGAGGCCGGTGTCCTTGCCGATCGCGCGGGCGTAATCGCCGACAGTCGTGCGGTTGGTGGTGCCGACCTCGCGCAGTTTCGCGCCGCTGGCTTCGAGGATTTCCGGGATGCGGAAACCGCCGCCGATCTGGACCAGTTCGCCGCGGGAGATGACGACCTCGCGTCCAAGCGCGAGGTGTCGCAGCACGAGCACCAGCGCCGCGGCGCCCAGGCCCAGCGCGAGCGGCCGCGCACCGGCGCGCGCCGATGCTGCCGGCAGCGGCGTCATCGCGCGCTGCCGAGCGTGGCGAGGCAGCCGGCGATCACGTCGGCCGCCTCGTCCAGGCG
>JAOACV010000670.1 GCA_026417675.1 Verrucomicrobiia bacterium | reverse complement strand
AGAGACAGGGTCACAATCGGCTCCAACTCGATCCGGGCCACCAGCAGTGCGATGATCTTGGCCTGCTCGCGGGGCGTCAGGTTGTCCCCGAGCCGGTCGAAGTCGGCGAACCCGGCCCGCACGTCGTCCGCGTTCAGGCGGGCCTTTCTCCGGAAGATGAGACAGCGCCCGCCGCCGATGATCGGCAGAAAGTCGTAGTTATCGGCATAGAAGAGGTCCTTCTCGCCGAACGTGTTTTCGCTCTTGCACGAGGCGCACTGATAGAAGTCGGTCGAACCGCCGTTGCGGTCGTCCACGATCCGCGTGCGGCTCTCGACCCAGAACCGGACCGCGTTCGCGCGTGCCGTATGGCAGATAAACGACAAACCGTAATCGAGGCAGCGCATCGTTCCGTCCTCCATGAGCGCGCGCATTTTCTCGCGTCGCCGCGCGATCATGTTTTTCCCGCCTCGTTGCCACGCGGGAACGTGGCGAGCGTCCGGGCTAGAAAGCCTTGGTCACGGTCAGGCAGGCCGCGTTGCCTTCGGGGCGGTTCTCGGTGGCAAACTCCTTGGCGTAACGGACCGAAAGGAAGAATCCCGCCGGCAGCACGACCTGCACTTCGGGGCCGATGCCGAAGACCGAGGGCCGCGCGTCGGGATCGCCCGTGACGCCGTTGCCGCGGTCGTTGGTCACCTGAAGCTGGGCGTAACCCGCGACGCCGACGATGAAGGTCTTGTTCAAGGCCTTGCTGATGCCCCACTCTAGGCTGTAGGTGTTGCCCAGCGTGACCTCGGTGTCGTCGTTCTCTTGGTTGATTTCGTAACGGTTGAGGACGGTCACCGCCCAAGACTTGTCCTCCCAAGGAAACCACGTGGCGCCGACGGTGAACATGTGGCCCCACGCTCCCGTTCCCAACGTGGCCGGCTCCTTCTCGTCGTAGTTGCCGGCCGGCGCCCAGAACGAATAGCCCACCGCCAGGTCCACGTGCTTCCAGTGCCACGCGAGCAGGATCGGCTCGAAATACACATCGCCCAGACCGAAGTGCTCGTCGTTCAGGCCGAAGTTGTCTATCTCGATATCCTTGTAGCCGAACGGCACAAGCGCATCCATGCCGTAGTTGGCGCCAAGGATCTTCAGCTCGGTAATCCAGATCGGGCGGACCGCGTTGACGTAGGCGAACGCGCTGAAGTCGCTCGGCCCGTTCTTGTAGAGGTCCGACCAGTAGATGTAGTTGTAGTCCTTGACGTAAACCCCCGGCGGCGGCACCGAGCCGCCCAAGATGCCTTCCACGCCGACCGGGTAGTGCTGCGCTTGGAGAACCGGGCACATCGCGAATGCGCCCAATGCCAGCGCGAACAGTTGAGCCAGGCTTGAACTGCGTTTCTGTGCACTCATGTCGTTCCTTTCTCGGTTGGTTGACTGGTAGGTTGTTGTTTGGGGGAGCGTGTTCGGAGAAAAACGCCTTGGGCGACCGCCATGCCGGCCGGGCAAAGCGCGTCGAGGACCAGAACACTCGACGCGAAAAACGGGCAACGACAGTTCATAGGCGCATCTGGAATCCGGCGATCACCAACTCGCGGCTATTCCAACGGCAGCCGGCGGATTACGCAACACTATTTTTCGGCCACCGGCGGCTGGGACGGCAGTTCGCGAATCTTCAGGTTGCGGAACCAGCATTCGTCGGTGTGATCGGTCAGCAGGATATGGCCTTTCAGCTTCTCGCCGAAGCCGGGGGTCTTTTTGAACTTGCTCTTGGCGACGTTGGCCTTCACCTCGTCGCTGCCGCATTCGTATTCCAGCACCTTCTCGCCGTTGAGCCAGTGCTCCACGTGGTTGCCCCTCACCACGATCCGCGAGTAATTGGATTCCGGGAAGAACTTGATGGGCTTGTGGTCCTTGCGCGGCAGCACGGCGTAGAAGGAGCCGGTCATGCTTTCCGGGCCTTTGGTGGTCGCGTCGTCCACCATCTGGTATTCGTGGCCCGGCGCGCCCTGCCGCGCCTCGGTGACGAAGTATTTCACGCCGTTGTTCGCGCGCTGGGGCAGCCGCCATTCCCACGCGAACTCGAAGTCGTCGAACGTGGTACTGACCCCGACCGGGCCGCCGATTTCCGTCCCGGCCAGCGACATGAGCGAGACATAGTTTTGCGTTCCTGCCGGCATGGTGTGAGTCAGGACGGTAGCGCCGTTGACCTTGAGGC
>JAOACV010000066.1 GCA_026417675.1 Verrucomicrobiia bacterium | reverse complement strand
GTGTTCGGCTTCTAGTACCTGCATCCTGAATTCATCCAGCTCTTCATTTTCCACCTCTTTTTGTACATCTAGGGTTTCGCGGTAAGTGAGTTCGATGAAGACCTTCAGGTCGGCCTCGGCTACCTCGCGCTGGACCGCAGCGCGACGACACTCAGCGGCGGCGAGAGCCAGCGCATCCGGCTCGCGGCGCAGCTTGGCTCGAACCTGCGCGGCGTCTGCTACATCCTTGACGAGCCGACCATCGGCCTGCATCCGCGCGATGACGAGATGTTGTTGCGGACGCTGAAGAAGCTGCGCGAGAAGGGCAACACGGTGGTCGTGGTCGAGCACGACGAGACCACCATCCGCGCCGCCGAGCATTTGATTGACCTCGGCCCCGGCGCGGGCATCCACGGCGGCCGGCTGGTGGCCGCGGGCACGCCGAAGGAGATTGTGCGGGCGTCCGCGTCAGTGACGGGCAGATTCCTGCGCGAGCCGATGCGCCATCCGACGCGGCCGCGGCGCGGCGAATCGAAGCTGTTTGTCGAGGTGCGCGACGCGACGCTGCACAATCTGAAGAGGCTGACGGTGAAGTTTCCGGTGAGCCGGTTCACGGTGGTGACCGGCGTCAGCGGCAGCGGCAAGAGCACGTTGGTGCGGGATGTGTTGCTTCGCGGGGCGGAGACGGCGCTCCGAGACCGGCGCGACAGTTCGGAGCGGAAAGAGAACCGCGTCGTGCTGCCGCCGGACATCCGGCGTGTTCTGGAGGTGGACCAGACGCCGATTGGGAAGACGCCGCGGTCGTGCCCGGCGACCTACGTGGGGTTCTACGACGACATCCGGCGGCTGTTCGCGCAGGTGCCGGAGGCGAAGATGCGCGGCTACGGGCCGGAACGGTTCTCGTTCAACGTGCCGACCGCGCGCGGCGGCGGTCGCTGCGACGCCTGCGAGGGGCAGGGCATCAAGCGCATCGCGATGAGCTTCCTGCCGGACGTGCGTGTGCCGTGCGACGAGTGCGGCGGCCGGCGGTTCACGTTGGAGACGCTGGAGGTGCGTTTCAAGGGCAAAACCATCGCCGACGTGCTGGCGATGAGCGTCGAGGAGGCGCTGGAGTTTTTCAAAGCGGAACCGTTCCTGACGCGGCCGCTTTCCCTGCTGCACGATGTGGGTCTCGATTACCTCACGCTCGGCCAGCAAAGCCCGACGCTAAGCGGCGGCGAGGCGCAGCGCATCAAGCTCGTGACGGAGCTGGCCAAGCCAACGCAGGGCCGGACGCTCTACATCCTTGACGAGCCGACGGTGGGCCTGCACATGGCGGACGTGGCGCGGTTGGTCGAGGTGCTGCACCGGCTGGTGGACGCGGGCAACACGCTGGTGGTGATCGAGCACAATCTGGACATCATGGCCGAGGCCGACCGGATCATTGACCTCGGCCCCGAAGGCGGCGACGCTGGCGGCCGCGTGGTGGCGCAGGGCGCGCCGGAGGAAGTCATCCGCGACGGCGCGCGAAGTTACACCGCGAAGATATTACGTAAGTTCCTCAAGACTCACGGGCGGTGAACTGTCGCGCTCAAAGCTCCTTCGTCTGACCGGGGATGGGCGCGGGGTAGATGCCGTCGGGGCCGGCCTGGATGGGCGCGGGTGAGTCGAAGGTCATGTTGTCAATGTCCTTCACAAACTGGAACTCGGACTTCATCACTTCATCCCAAGTGACCATCTGCCCGGTGTGCGTGGCGATGCGGCCCATGAGCGTGGCGAGGTTGGCCATGCCCGCGCGGCGGGCCTCGTTGTGCGGCTTGTCGTTGCGAATGGCGTCGAGCAGCGCCTGCCATTCGGCGTGGTAGGGGTTAATGTCCTTTTCCCCGTAACGCCACGCGATGTTGTCTTTCTCCATGCGCTGGTCTTTGTAAATGCACGGATCGGGGTCGGAGAGGTTGGCCATTATCATCGCCGACCCCTTGGTGCCGTGGGCGTAATCGGAATAGGTTTGCCAGCAGCCGGCCATGTGGCGGGAGAAGGCGAACAACTTCGCGCCGTCGGCAAACGTGTATTCCACCGAGTAGTGATCGAAGAGGTTGCCCGCTTCTTTGNGCGTGCGGCCACCGAAGCCCTGCGCCGAGACGGGCCACGCGTTCTTGGCCCAGCAGGCGACGTCCACGTTGTGGCAATGCCAGTCCACGAAGAAACCGCCGTTGAGCCAGTTGAACAGGGCGCGGTGCTGGAGTTGAAAGACCAGCTCATTGGTGGTGCCTTTCGGCAACGGCGGGCACTTGACGGGTCCGTGGACGCGATAGATGCGCAGCATGTGCACGTCGCCGATCGCGCCGTCGTGGATGCGCTTGATGACTTCCTGCCGCGCCTTGGAGTGCCGCCACATGAAGCCGCAGCCGACTTTGAGGTTTTTCTTCTCGGACAACTCGGCCGCCTTCAGAAGCCGGCGCGTGCCGGGCACGTCGGGCGCAAAGGACTTCTCCATGAAAACATTCACGCCTTTCTGCACCGCGTATTCGAAGTGCGTCGGCCGGAACGCCGACTGCGTGGCCAAAATCACCACATCGTTCGGCCCGAGGGAGTCAATCGCCTTCTTGTAAGCGTCGAAGCCAATGAAACAGCGGTCCGGCGACACGTCCACCTTTTCGTTGTGTGCCTTTTGCAGCCGCTCCCGGCTGGCCTTGATCCTCTCGTCAAACAGGTCAGCCATCGCCCAGAGCGTGACCGGATCGCCTTTGGCCGCGAACGCATCAGCCACCGCGCCCGTGCCGCGCCCGCCGCAGCCGACCAGCGCGAGCTTGACCGTGCCGCCGCCCGCCGCATGACAATGCGGCAACGCGACGCCTGCCAGGGCGGAGGCGGCGGCGACGCGTCCGGTGAGTTTCAGGAATTCGCGGCGGGACGGGGAATTCGAGTCAGTCATGCGCTTCGTTGTGGTCATGGGATGCTCCTGTTGCACGGATGCGTTTCCAAGTTTCAACGGATCAGGATTAGAACATTCCGTCACATCAAAGTCAAATGTTCCTCGCCATCAGCCACGACGCGCCCGCGCAACTGGGGATAGCGTGCCAGCAACGAAGAGGGCGCTCGGACGGTCGAGCCTTGCGCGAGCTTCGCTTGCAGGCCGAGCGCGTTGGCGAACGCCTTGGCGTCCCGGTGGTTGTTGAACACCACAAATGTTCTCTTCGTCTGGCTCGCCACGCGGCGAATGTGTGTCAACAGACCGTCCAACTCCGCGTCGCTGTAGAGATAGTCGTAGCGTCCGCCATAGACCTCCTGCTCCTTGCGAAACCAATTCGCCGCGTTACGCCCGTGCAGCCGATAGTAGCCTGTGTCGGTCGTCGCGTGGGCCGTGGGCCGGATGCAGTGCTCCAGCGCGGGCTGGTCAATGTTGCAGAAGATCAGCCGCCATTCGCGGAAGAAAGCGATCGTCTCGTCGCGCAGCCATGAATCGTGCCGCAGCTCGACGGCGACCGGCCAGCCGGCGAAGTCACCGGCGATTCGCGTCAGCCACTCGCGGTTCGGCGCGTCGTTGCGAAACGACCACGGGAACTGGAACAGCAGCGCATCGAGCCGGACGGCGGCGCGCAGCGGCTCCAGGCCGCGCGTGCCCAACTCCAGCTCGGATCGGGTCCATGGTGACTTGCGCTCGTGCGTGAAGCGCTGCCACGCTTTCGCCAGGAAACGGAACCGTGGCCGGTCGGCCAACCGTTTCAGCCAGCTTTCGGCGATGCGCGGTTCCAGCGGCCGGTAGAACGACGCGTCCACCTCGACGCAATCCAAATACTGCGCCAGCCATCGCAGCCGATCCGGACTCTGGCCGACTGGGTAAACCACGTTCTCCCAATCCGCGTAGCTCCAGCCGGCGGTCCCGATGAGGATTTGGGCTTCTGCCATGCCGTATAATCTCCAGGCGGCGCCGCCGACGCGCAAGGATAGAGTTCCCGGCGTTGCGGAAACGACCAAGCGCATGAACTGGATTGGGCAAGCGGCTCCAGACGTGGCGAGGCACGGCGGTTCGCCGAGCAAGACAAAAGGCGGTTCCACTCTCGGAAACCGCCCTTCGTCAATCCCCAATTGAAATCTGCGACTACCTTCTAGCCGGCAACGGCACGACGACCGACATCAGGCCCGCCTTGGCGCATAGGAAGTAAACGACCGCGCCGATGACGAACGCCGCGACAGGCGCCGCAGGCACATTAACGCCAAGATTGGGCAGGATGCCAACGATGAAACCGAGCAACCACGCAACCCAACCCGCCGGGTTGAAGCCCGCGCGTGGGCCTGTCCACTTGCCGCCCGCCAGCAGATAATCCACCATCATCGCCCCGCAGATCGGACCGAAGGAGGCGCCGATGATCACGAACACGCCGATGGCATCGCCGGCCAGGCCGGTCACGGCCAAAATGACGCTCACCGCCGCGCCGATGCCGACGGAGATGAACGGGTTGACGTTGGGCAGGGTCGTCTTGAAGCTGTTGGCGGCAATGAAGCTGGAGAAGCACGCCGGCGGAAACGCCGCGACGGCCAGCAGGAACATCAGCCACTTGGCCGTGTTGGCGCTGAAGACCACCGCGATCATCTTGAACGCGTTCAGACCGGCGTTATTCTTGACGGCCACGGCGGTCATCTCGGCGTTGCCATAGACGCCCGCAACCACCATCAGCGCGATGCCCGCTGTGGCGATGATGGCCAGCGCGATGCCGACCAGGCCGCCCATCTGCACGTCGTGCTTGTGGCGGCTGTTGAGTCCGAAATCCACGCCCGCCGCGCCGGCGGTGGCGAAGAATCCAACCACATAGGTCAGGATCGCCGCCAGCACGCCGAACGCCCCCAGTGGCGCGGCGGCGGTTGATCCCGCGGCTTTTTGAATCATCACCAACTTCGCCGCGTTGAAATCGCCGACCGATCCGATCGTCTTCGCCAACAGCACAATCAAGATCACGAGCGGAATCAACGGCAGGTAGGTCGCGACCTTCGCCACATATTGAATGCCTTTCAATCCCACGAACGCAGCCAGCACGCCCCAGATCACCATGATGACCTTGGCCGGCACCGGGATTACTTCGGCCAGCGCCAGCGAGGAGAAATAGGTGTTCACGCCCAACCATCCGAACTGCAAAATGCCCATCAAGAAGCCGGGCATCAGAAAGCCGCCCTTGGCGCCAAAAGTTGAGGTGCCGACGATGTAGAGCGGCAACCCAGTCTGCACGCCAAGCAAGCCCGGCACCAGATAAAAGAGGTAATGGCAAACCACTGCGGAGACCACCAGGCTCAGAAACGCGAAGCTGACACCCTGCGCGAGCGTGCCGCCCAAACTGCTGCCGCTGGCGGCGTCTTGCCAAAACACAAACCACAGGAAGATGCCGGCGTAGGTCGGCGCGGTGTTCTTATACCACGGCGCGCGTTTGTCCGCGGGGTTCGGCGTGGCGCTGGTGATGTAGGCGGGAAGCTGACCGGGATTGGGTTGCGTGCTCATGAGGCAATTTTATTGAGCGATTTGCGCCGCCGCCGCAAGCTAAAAAACTTCGCGGGGCTTTCCTTCGCCACGATCTTTTTATGTTGGGATGGGATTGCGTGAGGCAGTGGGACGCCAAAGGGGAAGCGCAGTGTTCGAAAAAGGCAGGCCAACTCAAGTCGGCGGTCGCTTGCGCCCCGAACGCCAAAGGCCAGACCAGCCGTGCTCCGCCGCGCTTGGGGGCGGTCCGCCTTATTCCCGCAGCCAGCGCGCCACATCCTTCGCCCAATAGGTCAGGATGATGTCCGCGCCCGCCCGGCGGAAGCCCGTCAGCATCCCCTCCCCCCCCCCCCGCTCCTCAAGCCAGCCGTTCTTCGCAGCCGCTTTGACCATCCCAAACTCGCCGCTGACGTTATACACCGCCGTCGGGCAGCCGAAACGCTCCTTCACGCGCCAAACCACATCCAAGTAGGCAAGACCCGGCTTGACCATGACAATGTCCGCCCCCTCGGCGATGTCGAGCGCCACCTCCCGCAACGCTTCCTCCGCGTTGCCGTAGTCCATCTGATAGGTCCGACGGTCGCCAAACCGCGGCAAGCTCTCGGCGGCCTCCCGGAACGGACCGTAGAACCCGCTGGCGAACTTCGCCGCGTAGCTCATGATCGGCGTCTGCTCAAAGCCGTGCTGGTCGAGCGCGCGCCGAATGGCGGCGACCCGACCGTCCATCATGTCGCTGGGCGCGACAATGTCCGCGCCCGCCTCGGCGTGGCTGACGGCGCTTCTGGCCAGCAGCTCCAGTGTCGCGTCGTTGTCCACATCAAGCGCGCCGTCCCGGCGTTTGCGGACGATGCCGCAATGGCCGTGGCTGGTGTATTCGCAGAGGCACACATCGGTGATGACCCCCAGCTCCGGCACGGCGTCCTTGAGGGCGCGCACGGCGCTCTGGACGATGCCGTGTTTGGCGTAGGCGCCGCTGGCCTTCTCATCCTTCTTGTCGGGAATGCCGAAGAGCAAGACGGCGGGCAGGCCGAGTTTGTGGATCGCGCGCGCCTCCCGAACCAGTTCGTCCACGGAGAGCTGGCAATTGCCGGGCATCGAGGGAATGGGCCGGCGCACGCCCTTGCCGGGCCGCACGAACAACGGCATGACCAACCCGTCGGTCGTCAAGCGCGTCTCGCGCACCAGCCGGCGCAGCGCGGGCGTGGCGCGCAACCGGCGCAGGCGCGTCGCGGGGAAACCGGGGCAGTCCATGTGGCTCATGGCCGCAGACTACCGGAGAAAACCGCCGCGCGAAAGGCTGAACTGTTTCGGCTCACGTTCCGGCCCGCACGAGCAGGACGGGCACCTTGGCGTGGTGGCGGACTTCGTTGATGGCGCTGCCGAGGACGATGTCGCTGAGCAGCGGGAACGCCGGATGTTTGTGTGCGCGGCGTTTGCTATCTGTTGAACCGGAAGTTGACCAGGTCGTAGTCCTGCATCACGTAGGTCTTCATTTCGAGCCGCTGCCTGCCGGCGCGCTTGGCCTCGGTCTCGCCGCCGGCGGCGATGAAGTCCTCGAAGCCGATGATTTCGGCTCGAATGAAACCTTTCTGGATGTCGGTGTGGATCGTGCCGGCCGCCTCCCAAGCGGTGGCGCCTTTGCGAATAGGCCACGCGCGGTTTTCCTTGCCGCCAACGGTGAGGAAGCAGATGTAGCCGCTCTCGCGGAAGGCGCGCAGCATCAGCGCGTCGGGCGCGGCCAGCTCCTCCGGCTCGGCGATGATGACCGGCTTGTTGGTGTGGAAACTGTGCGCGGACACGGCCGCCAGTTCCTCCGGCGCGAGACCTGCAGTGAACATGGGGCGTTCGCACTCAAGGTGCGTCTTGATCTTGTGAAGCGCCGCCCGCTCGCTATTGGCGGCTCCGCGCTCCAAGCGAACCTCGATGAATTCCAAGTCCTTGATGATCAAATCGAGCAATCTGTCGCGCGGCACGATGATGGCGTCGGCCGCCAGCGTTTCCTCCTGGCCGACGACGTCCACCTGCGCATAGGTCTTTTTCTTCGCTTCGACCAGTTCGTGGGTCTGGTCGAGGCGCGGGTCCTTAATGTTGTGTTTCCCGATGCCGATCTCGGGGATGCCAAACGAGCAGATTTTCACACTCCCTGATTAAGTGGGGCGCACGGCGAGGTCAAGGAGGGAAACGACGATGCTGTCTCGCTACGCCGGCCCTTCCTGTGGTATAAATCAGCGCAGCTTGCGGACAAAAATCATGAATGACTTCCTGTTGCGCCCCATGAACGGCGGCGATCGCGCCGAGGTCGCCGAACTCATCTATCTCTCCACCAACGCCTGGTATCAATCGCACGGCTGGCCGCGCATTTTCAGCGGCGACCCGTCGGTGGCGGACGTTTTTTTCGAGGTCTATGAAGCGCTCGATCCCGGCTGCGCGTTGGTGGTCGAGCACACGCGCACGAAACGGCTGGTCGGCTCCTGCTTCGTCCATCCGCGCCCGACGCATGTCTCGCTGGGCATCATGAACAGTCATCCGAACTACGCGGGACGCGGGATCGCGCGGCTGCTGCTCCAACGCATTATTGACGATGCCGAGCGTTCCGGGCTGCCGGTGCGGCTCGTCTCCAGCGCGTTGAATCTCGATTCGTTCTCGCTTTACACACGGGCCGGCTTCGTGCCGCGCCGAACGTTTCAGGACATGTATCTGGCCGTGCCGCCCGGCGGTCTGAACATCCGCGCCCAGGTCGCCGGCACGGTGCGCAACGCGCGTCCGGGCGACGTGCAGGCCATGGTCGCGCTGGAGAAGGAACTCGCCGGCATCGAGCGCGGGAAGGACTTCGCCTACTTCATCGAGAATGCCCAGGGTTTCTGGCACACGTCGGTCCTCGAGGGCGAGAACGGCATCGAGGGATTTCTCGTGTCCTGCGCCCATCGCGGCATGAACATGCTGGGGCCGGGCGTCGCTCGGGGGGAAGATCACGCTGCGGCCCTCATCCTCCGCGAGCTGGATCAGCACCGCGGGCGACAGCCGGTCTTTCTTGTGCCCGTGGACTGCGGCCATCTCGTGCGGACGCTCTATGGTTGGGGCGCGCGCAACTGCGAGCTGCATCTCGCCCAAGTGCGCGGCGAGGCGGCGCCGTTGCGCGGCGTGATCATGCCCACCTTCCTGCCAGAGTCAGCCTGAGCATGAGAATCCGAACAC
>JAOACV010000669.1 GCA_026417675.1 Verrucomicrobiia bacterium | reverse complement strand
GTTCGTTGATGCTGGCCGACGACAAGCTCATCGTGTTGACCGAGACCGGCGAACTGATCATTTGCAAGGCGCAACCGACCCGTTTCGAGTCGCTGGCGCGCGCCAAGGTGCTCGATGGCCGCTGCTGGGTCGTGCCTGTGCTGGCCAACGGAAGGCTTTACTGCCGTAACAATCAGGGCACATTGGTCTGTTTGGATCTCAGCGGGAAATAGGTGTTTTCTCGTGACTGGACACTCCTGTCCGCGTTGTTTCACGCCTCGCTACGGTGCGGCCCGGAGTGTATTCGTCGCGCTCCGGTGCGCTGCCTAGGCGCGTTTGCTACTTCCCGCCAAATGCCGCAGGCGTTTTCTGTTGCTTCATTGACGGCCCCCAAACGTTGATGTTCCGAAACTTGCCAGTGTCGTCGAACGTGCCGAAGCCGATGCGGCCTTCGCCAAAGGTCTTGTCCTCAGCGCACATGATGGGCTCTTTCGAGTCGTCGAAGTAGAGCTTGATGGTGCCGTCGGCAAGGCGGCGTTCGAGCCGGATCTTGTGCCAGACGCCTTCGCCCCATTTCACGCCGTTGGTGCGTGTCTTGGTGATGGGCGCGCGCGGTGCGTCATTGACGATGAACACATTATGCGCGTTCGGGTCGGCTTTGGAGGCCATGTGGCAGTAGTAAAACTTCTCCGGGCCAACGAAGCCGAAGAATAGACACATGTCCCGATGACCGTATTCCGCCACCGTGGAAAGCAATTCTGCCTCCAACACGAAATCTCCGAAGAGGCGGTCGCGGATAAGCGCGATGTGGAACGGCGACCTCACCTTTGGCTTGTAGGAGCTTTTCTTGTTGAACTCTTCCAAACAGTTGCCGCCGTCGTCCTTGGCGAGCCGCCAGCAGTTGGGATCGGTGAACTCGAAATCCTTCATCGCTGACTCGCTGGCAAAGGTCTGGCTGTAAAGCAGTTTCCAGCCGTCGGGCAGTTTCGGTTCCGCCCAAGCGGAACCACATGCCGCCCCAACAGAGGCGGCCACCAAGAAAGCGAGCAAATGTTTCCTCATGTTTTGATCTCCGGGACGACAAACGGTTTGCGATAGTTGCGGGTGAGCAGCGCGTTGGCCTTGTCATTGCCAATAAATCGCTCGGTTTTCGGGTCCATCTTCAACCACGCGCCTAATGTCGCCTTGGTCTTGGTCAGGTCCACGCCGTTGGCGGCGAGATGTTCCTTGAAGCGCCCGAAGGTCTCGGCGGCTTCCTTGTCGCCCTTGATCTGCTCCGCGATCTCGTCGGGCGCGGCTTGTCTGCCGACCAAGTGCGAAATGTTGCCGGTGTGGCAGAGGGCGCTGGAGAGGTGGCCATCGAGGATCGGGGCGTTGAGGTCGCCCGGCTTGCGGCTGCGGACGGCCTTGATGCAGTTGGCGAAGTGGTCTTCGCTGCCTTTGAACTCCTTGACCAACTTGCCTTTGTTGTCGAAGGCTGTCGCGCTGCTGTAGCCCGGCACGCTGACGAACCCGTTCTCGCAGTGGATGACCACGCCGACGGATGGGCGGGGATCGCCCGGCGTGCGCCGGCTTGGTTTGGCACCCTTTTCCTTGTCCTTGGACTTTTCCTCGCCCGCAAGCGCGGGTTCTGGCGGCGTGAAAGGCACGGGCCAGTATTTGTCCATGTTTTTGCTGCCAGTCCTGCTTGGCAGGCCGCGCACCTCGAAAAACAACGGCGCCCTCTCGAATTCGTGGAAAACAATCTGCGTGTTGGGTGTCTCGCCGTCGTCCTCGTAGCCAAACCGGCCGCCGATGCTCATGACGCGCGGCGAGAGTTCCGGCTCGCCTAGGAACCAACGGGCGATATCCATCTGATGAATGCCTTGGTTGCCAAGGTCGCCGTTGCCGTAGGCCCAAATCCAGTGCCAGTCGTAGTGGAACCGCAGCCGCCGAATCGGCAGAATCGGCGCAGGGCCGCTCCAGAGGTCGTAATCCACCTCTGCCGGTGGTCTCTGTTCGCCCTCGCACTTGCCGATACTGCCGCGTGGTTTGTAGCAAAGACCCCGCGCGAACACGATCCTGCCGAGGCCGCCTTTTTGGACGAACTCAACCGCCTCGCGGATGCCGTGGCTGGAGCGGCTTTGCGTGCCGGCCTGCACGATGCGGCTGTATTTCAACGCCGCGTTCACCGCTTGCCGACCTTCCCAGACGTTGTGGGAGAC